>JAJNPX010000164.1 GCA_021155145.1 Acidisarcina sp.
TTCTCTTTATCGGGCTTTTCCTCCGCGTCACGCACGGCTTTCAGGATCTGCCAGAGATGTTCCCTTAGAATGAGCGATTGGTCGAGTTTGATCTGGAAACGCGGGAAAAAGTCGAAGAGGGTCGCTTTCGGTTCGACCAGGCGGGCCAGATCGAGCAGTATCTGCTGAAAACTGTCGAGCAGAAGCGAATATGCCGTCTCGATCCGTGCAAATACGGAGGGTGGCGGCAGGATGCCGACGATGCCCCGGAGCTCCTGTTGAAAGACCTTTTTTAACTCCAGAGATGCGCTGTAGGAGGCACTGTCGAGCGAGCCGAAAAGCGGAGCATCTTCGTTCCCGAAGCGCGCAAGGCGGTTATTAATGTGTTCTATCAGATGCCGTGTCTGTTCGTGCACACCGGAGAGTATCAGCAAGGTAGGCTTCAGTGGCTCGTCGCTCCTCATCGCGTGTCCAACGATCTCGAGGAATCTCAATGCGGTCCCGACCTTGGGCACGATGTCCTGAAGGTCGATGCGGTCGATCATATCGACATTGCCGGAGTTGAATAGTTTCACCAGAGGAGCGGGGAGCGATGTGCTCCCGCTTGACAGGGCAAATGACATTAGCTTTTTCGCCGGACGTGAAGCGATAAGATCATTCTCCAGTGCCTGGTCCCACGCGTTCCACTCCGCCGTCGTTAGATCCTTCGCGGTCGCGAGCGATCCGCCTAAGAACGTCGCCCTTCGGATCAGGCCAAGCAATTCGACGACATCCTGTTCCAATATCGAACCACCAAAAACCGATTCGAATCGGTTTGCTTCCCGCGATAGTCGGGTCCCGGCGGCCGCCGCCTTTAGAAGCCCTTCATGCACTATCCGGAATTCCCGCCTAAGGTCCTGAGAACCGCTTCGCCCGTCACCCGCGAACATGTCCCGACAGGTACTCGAGAACGATCTGATCCCGACGAGCCAGGCACCCAGCTCGAACGCCAGCTCAGATGTGTCGTAGCGCGTCAACGAAAGGGGTTCTTCCGTCGAAACAGCTTCGGCCTCTACATTGAAAGTGATATCGTGAACGGGAGTTTCTGGTAATGTTGTTTCCAAAATCGTGAAGACCTCGAACGGGGATTAAAAGGCGAGCGGACCTTTAACAGGCCCTCTCTATTTATACCTTTTTTGAGGGCATGTTAGCAACATAATTATGAGAAATGGGCCTGCCCCACGCGGCGGCAAGTCGTTATTATGCATCAAGAAGCGTCCCCAACTCGTGAATTGGAAAAGCCCGGCCGAATCGTGATCGCGACCGGCAATGCCGGCAAGACGTCCGAACTCAGGGAGCTGTTGAAGCCCCTGGGTGTTGCGGTTCTGCCGATCGGCGAACTCGCGAATGTCAATGCTCCGGACGAATGCGGCAGCACATTCGCCGAGAACGCATCGATCAAGTCTGCGGCGTATGCCGCGCAGATCGGGGAATGGGTGATAGCTGACGATTCGGGACTTGAGGTGGCGGTGCTTGGCGGTGCTCCGGGTGTTCGCTCGGCAAGGTTTGGCGGCGAGGGAAGCACCTACGACGATAAAATGCTCCGTCTCTTGGGCGAACTGGAGCTAACGGGCAATGATCAGCGAGAAGCCCGTTTCGTTTCCGTCATCGCACTTGCCGGGCCTGACGGCAAGGTACGCCTCATGGCACGTGGAGAGTGCCGCGGAACGATAGCTTACGAACCTCGCGGATCGAACGGTTTCGGCTACGATCCTATCTTCGTACCCGAAGGTTGTGACCTCACCTTCGGCGAGATGTCGGACGAGGAAAAGAGGTCCCATAGCCATCGAGCGAAAGCCGCCGACGAATTAATTCGTCAAATGCTAGATTTTATCGGCCTTTGACTTGACCAATCGCATTTAGGCCTGTAAATTCCTTAGTGGAAAACGGGGCGTAGCACAGCCTGGTAGTGCGCACGGTTTGGGACCGTGAGGCCGCAAGTTCGAATCTTGCCGCCCCGACCAACAGGCTGGCTAAAAAAAATCCTTTGCCCAAAAAGCTGCGTTCCGATCTTTCAGGCAAAAGTTTCGACCAAGCAGTATTTCTTATTTTCAAACCTTGGAGGTTAACTAAAACAATATGGCTCGTTTGACACAGACTCAGATCATTGCCGCTCTTGCCGAAACTTCGGGACTAAAGAAGACCGAAGTAAAAGGCCTTATGGATTCTCTCGCGGAAATGGCCGTCAAAGAAGTAAAGAAGAATGGTGAATTCACCGTCCCCGGATTCGGAAAATTGAAAAAGACGCACCGTAAAGCCCGTGATGGCCGCAATCCGGCAACCGGTGCGGTGATCAAGATCCCGGCGAAGACGACGGTCAAGTTCAGCTTGGGTAAAGCGATGAAAGACTCGATCAGCACAAAATAAACCCCGATCAGATCTTTGTATCAAATTGGCCGCCGGGAGCGTTTCCGGCGGCCTTTTTTTTGCATTTTTTACTAAAAAGACCGCTTTTAGGTCAAAAAAAGTGGTGACAGCGGGTAGTTTATTTGTTACGATTCTATTACAGATAAGGCAAGCGTTTCGGACATTATCATTTCACAGCAACAACAAAGTGAAAGCGGACATCTAAATAGATGTAGTGGAAAAGTGTTTACAAAACCACAATATATTGATACGCTTGCCCATCTGGATCGATCAGTAGGACAAGGGGAACATAACCGAAAAGGAGAGAAAAGAGTGGCAGCAGCTAAACCAATGACATTGCAGGAGCGGATCTTGCAAATCGATCATATCCAGGCTCGCCGTTACGCGAAGTTGACGGGCGATACCATGGAGATCGCTACTGAAGGGATAATTAGACACCTAAGGGCGTGTGTCCGAATGGATGTGAATCCGGATGCATCGGCTGTACGCGAGATCATCGACGATGCTATAAACGGGCGACGCGTGTTCGCGGAAACCTCCAACGACCTTCTAGCCGCTTGAGCAGTATTTAGATCTTTATTAGCAATTTTATTTGAGCCGTCTTCGGGCGGCTTTTTTTATTTCAGGCGGGCCTTAAAGAGCAGGTGGTCCCCGACGACCTCACCCTCGTCGAGCTGATACCAGCTTTCCAGAACGGACGTATCCGTCTTCCCGTCATTCGGCACGATCACGAATTGAACGAGCGGTTCGGCTGCCTGCTCCTTGCTGAAATTTGCCCTATATAGCCGGTATTTCTCTACTTCTCCGGCGATCTCGCCGTAGGTCAGGGGCCTGGCGTCCACGCTCAGGCGGTCCGTATGTCGGCCCCAGCCGAACAGGGCGATCTGAGTCACAAAATCGCGTTTTAGCAGATAGTCAAGGCCGTCCTCGTCCACGTTTTGAAAATAGAGCTGGCGGAAATATCGCTCCTTGCTCTCCTCCCACGTGAGGCCGGCAAAAACGTGCTGGTGGCGTGCCCAAAGGATATTCTGCGGCGCCACCGAGGGCAGGTCGTCAGCGATCAGCCAGTCATATGAGAGTACGGTGATGCGGTGTGGGTCGGGCCTCCCTTCGGCCAGAGTCTCGAGGCGGCGGGCAAGCGGCAGAGCTACGTCGCGGGCCACGTTGGCTTCATCTAGTACGCGTACCGTGTAGTGACACTCCACGAACCCCCAAAAGGCCACTACCAGCAGGGCCGCCGCGCAGATAATCTTCGGGCCGGTCCGCCCGAGCCCAAGCCTCTTACGCCAAACAAGTCCTATCGCTGCGACGAAGCCGAGCACGGCCACGTAGTTGCCAATGAACACCTGGTAGTGGATCGGCTGAAGGGACCGGCCCGTCACGACCTGCTGATTGAAGACCGCGAACGGCACCAAGGCGATCGCGATCGTGAACAGGACCGCCGGTTCGCGGACCGTGAACACCTTTCGGAGCATCCCGCCGATCAGGATGAAGAGCGACACGATTGAGATCCACATCGGGACCCGATCCAGGTCCGGCATTCTCGTGTGGACGAGCAGCTGGACGTGGTCCATCGAATCTGCCCGGCCCGATAAAAGGTAAAAGTAAGGAAGCAGGATGACGGCCCATACTGTCCCGAGCATGAGAAGGGCCTTTATATCCCGCTTCACACGTTCGGGGCGTTCGATCAGCCAGACCAGCACCACGCAGCCCAAAAAAGCGGCCGCCGTCATCCAAATGTAA
>JAJNPX010000177.1 GCA_021155145.1 Acidisarcina sp.
AACATCGAGGAAGCTGGAAAGATCCTTGATGCGGTGGCCGACAGTGCTTCGGCCTAGAACAAAGCAAAAATAAACGAGCAAAAGGGGACATAGAAATGGCTACACTTTTTGATTCACTGACAATTGGAAAACTTGAACTCGAGAACAGGATGATCATGGCTCCGCTTACTCGGAGTCGCGCGAATGATGATGACGGTGTACAGCCCGAATTCGTGGCGGAGTATTATTCGCAGCGTGCCTCGGGCGGGCTGCTGATCACCGAGGCTACGAACGTCTCGGCAATGGCGAAAGGTTATGTCCGCACACCGGGCATTTACACACCGGAGCAGATCGAAAGCTGGCGTCGCGTGACCGAGGCCGTTCACGGCAATGGCGGGAAGATCTTTACGCAGATCTTTCATACGGGTAGGATCGCGTTGCCCGATTTTCTGCCGGAGAATCAACTTCCTGTCGCACCGTCAGCAGTAAAGGCTGCCGGACAGAACTACACCGACACTGAAGGAGTCAAGGATTTCGTCGTGCCGCGTGAACTTACAATTGATGAGATCAAGGCGACGGTCAACGATTTTGCTGCCGCTGCACAAAATGCGATCGAAGCCGGCTTTGACGGTGTCGAGATCCACGGTGCGAACGGCTATCTGATACAACAGTTCCTCTCGACCAATGTCAATCTGAGAACCGACGTGTATGGCGGATCGCTCGAGAACCGGGCGCGATTCCTTTTTGAGGTGGTAGAGGCGGTAACGGAGGCGATAGGCGCCGAACGCACGGGGCTGCGGCTGTCGCCAGGCGGCGAGTTCAACGATATCAAAGAAGACAATGCCGAGGAACTTTACGCGTACGTGGTCGAGAGATTGAATGTGTATCCGCTTGCGTACCTGCATATAGGGACGTTCGACCAGAATCGTGATTGGCATCCTGTACTTAGGCCGATCTGGAAGGGCGTTTATTTTGCCGGCGTCGGCTTTGATAAGCAGCGAGGCGAGAGTGTCCTGGCAGCGAATGGAGCAGACGCTATCGTTTACGGAAAGCTGTTCCTGGCCAACCCCGACCTTCCCGAACGGTTCAGGCTCAACGCATCGCTGAACGTGCCGGACGAGACGACATTTTACACCCCGGGTGAGAAAGGATATTCCGATTATCCCGAGTTATCAAAGGCGGCAACTGCATAGGAGCGTGTTTACTATGAGCGACAAAAAAGTTTGGTTCATTACCGGCTGCTCGACCGGCTTTGGCCGCGAGTTGGCGAGGCATTTATTGGTCAACGGTTATCGCGTTGCGGTCACGGCCCGCGACGCTTCGAAGATCGCGGACCTCGTCGCGATACAGCCGGACAACGCTATTGCAATATCGCTCGACGTCACGGATAACACGCAGATCGCCGATGCCGTGGCTCGAACCGAAGCCCATTTCGGCCGCATCGACGTTTTGGTGAATAACGCCGGATTCGGGTACTTTGGTGCGATCGAGGAAAGTGATGAACAGGAAGCGAGATCTATGTTCGAGACGAATTTCTGGGGACTTGCCGCAATGACGCGAGCGGTCCTTCCAAAAATGCGTGAGCGCAGAGCGGGAACGATCGTGAACATTTCTTCGATCGGCGGATTCGTGAGTTTTCCGGGTGTGGGATTTTACAATGCCACGAAGTACGCGGTCAACGGCTTTTCCGAAGCCCTGAAAAGGGAGGTTGAGCCTTTGGGGATAAGAGTTATTCTGGTTCAGCCATCGGGTTTTCGCACGGATTGGGCGGGCCGCTCGGCAAATGATGCAACGGTCAAGATCGGGGACTATGCAGAGACCGCCGCTGTGAACCAGGCCGCCATTCGCGGCTACAGCGGAAATCAGCCGGGAGATCCGGTTCGCGCCGCAAAGGCGATCGAAGCGGCCGTACTCTCTGAAGATCCGCCGTTCCATCTGCTGCTTGGAAAGGCGGCCCTGAAGAACGCTCGGATCAAACTTGAGCAACTGAAAAGTGATTTTGATGAGTGGGCTGAAGTGACCGAAGGTGCGGATTTCCCCGAAGCGGAGTCCGCCCAGGCGCGCTAAAATTGTTCAAAATAAGAACTTGGAGGAAATGGATGGGAGATAGAAAGGCTACCGCCGATTGGACCGGAACACTAAAGGAAGGCACCGGCAACATCTCATTGGGCAGCGGTGTTTACAGCGGACCGTTCTCGTTCGACACGAGATTTGGCGAGGCCTCGGGGACGAACCCCGAGGAACTTCTAGGAGCGGCTCTGGCCGGCTGTTATGCAATGGCCTTAAATGCTCACCTCGAGCGGGAGGGAACCCCTGCCGCAAGTATTAAGGCCGAAGCGAAAGTGTACGTTGGCAAGGATGACGTGGGCTTCAAGATCAACCGGATCGACCTCGAAACCGAGGGCGAAGTCGTTGGTATCGATCAGGAAGCCCTTTTGGCAGCGGCCGAACAAATAAAGGAAACCTGTATCATAAGTCGCGCCTTGGCGGCGACCGACATTACCTTGAAGGCCACGCTGAAGGGGTAATAGCCTTCTAAGCGGCGGCCGGATCGGGCATCAATGTTCTCGCTTGACATTTGTAACAGTCCTCGTTACAATTAGTCTTGAGGTCGGGGGAATAGAAAGAACATTACCACGACTTATAGAGGTGAGACTTTGTACGGGTAGATGCGTGCGTTATAATTTCGCGTTCATATATAGGAGATCGAAATGGGAAATTTTGCAAAGGAAATTACAGACACAAATTTTGAGAATGACGTATTGGGCTCAGAAAAGCCCGTGTTGGTTGATT
>JAJNPX010000189.1 GCA_021155145.1 Acidisarcina sp.
CAAACACTGGGTCGGATACGGGGCCGCCCAGGCGGGCCGCGACTACAACACGACCGACATATCAGAGCGTTCGCTCCGCGAAACGTACTTCCCGCCCTTTAAGGCTGCCGTGGATGCGGGCGTCGGCTCTTTCATGACATCCTTCAACGATCTCGACGGCATACCGGCGACGGCGAATCCATTCGTATTGAAAAAGGTGCTTCGCGATGAGTGGAACTTTGACGGGCTGGTCGTGAGCGACTATACCGCCGTGATGGAATTGATGTTTCACGGCCTCGCCCGGACCGAGGCGGATGCCGCGATGTACAGCCTGAATGCGGGGACCGATATGGAAATGGTCAGCCGCTTTTATAACAAATACGGCGAGGACCTGATCAAGCAGAAAAAGGTTTCGATGGCGACGATCGACGAAGCGGTCCGTCATGTGCTTCGCGTAAAGTTCAGGCTTGGGTTGTTCGATGATCCATTTGCCGACGAGGGCCGGGAGAGACGCGAGGTGTTCAGCCAGGCAAATCGGGAGGTGGCAAAAGCCGCCGCTGAAAAGAGTTTTGTTCTGCTTAGGAACGAGCAAAGGACTCTGCCGATCAAGAAGGACATACGATCGATCGCCGTCATCGGCGCCCTCGCCGATAACAAGGCGGAGATGAACAGCAACTGGGCGGGTGACGGAAAGCCGACCGATCCGATCACCCTGGTCGAGGGCCTTCGGCAAAAATATCCGCAGATCCGTATGCGGTACGAAGAGGGCTGCGATATTCCCTGCAGCTCGGATGCGGGCTTTTCACGGGCGGTCGATGCGGCCAAAGAGTCGGATATGACGGTGCTCGTTCTGGGTGAGGGCCAGGGCATGAGCGGCGAGGCGGCATCACGCAGCAATATAGACCTGCCCGGCAAACAACTGGAGTTGGTCAAGGCGATCCATTCTACGGGCAAGCCATACGCAGTCGTGCTGATAACCGGCCGGCCGCTAACGATCAACTGGCTTGCGGAGAATGCTCCCGCGATATTGCTCGCCTGGTTTCCAGGAACCATGGCGGGGCCCGCGATCGTCGATACACTTTTTGGCGACGCGAACCCGGGCGGCAAACTTCCGATCACCTTTCCGCGATCGGTCGGACAGATACCTATTTTTTACGACCATAAGACGACCGGCAGGCCGTTCCTGGAGTCAAACAAATACTCGTCGAAATATCTCGATATCAGCAATGCGCCGCTCTACCCTTTCGGCTACGGGCTCAGCTATACGCGATTTCAGCTTGTGAACCTGAGACTGAGTAAACTGCAGATCAGCCCGACGGAGGACTTGAAGGTCAGCATCGATGTATTCAACCGAGGGAACGTCGCCGGTGACGAGGTCGTGCAGCTATATATTCACGACCTGGCGGCGAGCGTCACGCGCCCGATCCGCGAGCTGAAAGGATTCAAACGGATAACGCTCGCGCCGGGCGAAAAGCAAACGGTCGAGTTCACCCTGACGCCAAAGGACCTTTCGTTCCTCGGCCGCGACATGAAGCCCGTGCTTGAGCCGGGCGAGTTTCAGGTGATCGTCGGAACGAGCAGCGATAACGGGGCACAGAGTATTTTCGAGGTCGTCGATCCAAAGCTTGGCCCGTTGTCGGCTCAGGCCTCGAGCGAGATAACGATCGACCCGCCGCCGAGTGCCCCGATACCCGCGGCACAGATCAGGCCGGAAGATGACGCGTTCCTCGAGGATATGCAAAGGCGTTCGTTCAGATATCTCTGGGACCGCACGAACCCCAAGAACGGCCTTGCGCTCGACCGCTCGCCCGCGGATGCCAGCGACCGAAAGCCCGATCACCGAAGCTACAATATCGCGAGCATTGCGGCCTCCGGATTTGCGCTCAGCGGTTACTGCATCGCCGCAGACCGCGGATGGGTCACGCGCGAGAAGGCTAAAGAACGTGCCCGCAATACGCTCGATTTCTTCGCGAACCGCTCGGCCCACGAACGCGGCTGGTTCTATCACTTCGTGGATCACGAGACGGGCGAGCGGCGGTGGAACAGCGAGGTTTCGTCGATCGACACGGCTCTTCTGCTTGGCGGCGTCTTGACGGTCAAGCAATGTTTTTCCGACGACAAGACGATCGTCGATCTTGCCGACAAGATCTACCGCCGCGTCGATTTCAAATGGATGCAGAACGGCGACCCGTATCTGTTAAATCACGGGTGGAAGCCGGAAACCGGTTTTCTTGACAACTATTGGGCGCGTTACAGCGAAGATGCGATGCTCTATCTGCTTGCGATCGGGTCGCCGACCCATCCGATACCGGCCAACTCGTGGTACGCATGGGAACGGCCCTGGAACGAGTATCGCGGGATCAGGTATATCGGCTCGGTCTCGCCGCTGTTCATCCACCAGTTCTCGCACGCCTTCGTGGATCTCAGAAACCGCCAGGAACGAAGGCCGCCCTATTTGAATTATTTCGATAATTCGATAAACGCCACGCGGGCGCAGCATCGTTTTTTTGTCGAGGAGCTGAGCAAGGAGTTTCCGAAGTACGGGCCCGAGATGTGGGGAATGACGGCCTCAGACAGCCAGTACGGCTATCTGGCGTGGGGTGCCCCGCCGCGGCATGAGCGCACGGACGGATCGATCGTACCTTGTGCTGTGGCCGGTTCGCTGATGTTCACGCCGGACATTACCTTGCCCGCCCTTCGCAGGATGAAGCAGGAGTACGGCGACAAGATATACGGCCCGTATGGATTTGTGGACGCTTTTAACCCGCATACCGGCTGGGTCGGGCCGGACGTGATAGGCATCGATCAGGGGATCAGCCTGCTCAGCGCCGAGAATCTGCGGAGCGGTAAGAACTGGTATTGGTTCATGCAAAATGACGAAATTCGCCGGGCGCTCCGCAGCGTTTACCTGTATTGAGCGAGAGTTGTGCTAAATTGTCGTTACCCGGCTTTTCGTTAGTTCGATCTAGAAAGCAACCTTTTGAATATGTCGCTGCTTGAGATGAAAGACATCGTCAAGGAATTTCCCGGCGTACGGGCTCTTGACGGCGTGAGCTTTACCCTCGAGGCGGGCGAGTTTCATTCGCTCGTCGGTGAGAACGGTGCCGGGAAGTCGACGCTGATGAAGGTGCTCTCGGGCGTTTACCCCTTCGGGAGCTACGAGGGCGACATATTGATCGACGGAAAGGTGCGGCAATTTCGTGGTATCCGCGATTCCGAGAATGCCGGAGTCGCGATCATCTTTCAGGAACTCTCGCTC
>JAJNPX010000210.1 GCA_021155145.1 Acidisarcina sp.
TATGCAACCCGCTTTCATTTGGCTGTACCAGCCCCGGCTTGCCCGTTTTAAGGACAGTTCGTGACCGGTGTCGCCCGATTTATCGAACCTACGTCTCTGAAAAGGCGTAAAATGAGATATGTTTTGCCCGAATTGCGGATCGAAGAATGGGATCGAGCAGAATTACTGCCGAGGCTGCGGGCTAAAGCTCGACGCTATCGTCGAAGCGGTCGCGGGCCAGTTCCCGTCCGAGGCATACGCTGAGCTCCAGCGTCGCAGAGAGATATTCAGGAAGCTTGGCGTTCTCAGCTTCTCGATCGCCGGATTCGTCGGCTTTTCCCTGATCCTATTCAAGGCAGCACAGTACAAAGCCATTCTCTTCGGCGAAGAGGTCCTGATCTGGTCGGCGATCGGTGCAGTCGTTGCATTCTCTCTGCTTTCCGCCTTCTTTATCAATTACCCGCGTCTGTTCATGAAGGGCACAAGCGGGCCGGCCGCTAAGGGCCGACTCGCCGACCCGGTAACCGCAGATCTGATCGAGGACCGCCCAATCGATCACGTCCCGACCGTAACCGATAACACGACCGAGACCCTTTATGTTCCCCGCACACGCAAGGGAACTTGAACTCCGTTTGCATGTGGCCGAGCCGGGAGTTCTCGATCCGGCTACTGAGCCCAAGTGTCGAACGATCTGCAGGCATCGAGATATTCGGCGCGAATTGGTATACTCATTTGCAAATGCCAGTTAGAACAACTACGCAGTCAAGGCGTTTCGACTGTCCGAAATGCGGGCCGGTGATATTTCGCGTTCAGGAGACCGAGACCACCGATGCCGACGGCGAACACGTTTCCACGACCACCGATCGCGTCAAAGGGTATGGTGTTTGCGCGGTCTTTAAGAAATCGGGCGGCAAGGACACCGACGCGGTCCTTCAGACGTGTCCCGTGTTCGTGGAAAATTTCGCCGCAGGCCTTCCGAAGGTTTGAAACGTCATTGTGATCTGGTCGATATCCGGTCGAGCGGTGTCACCCGCTCGTTCGGTGGTAAAATGGCGCGTATATGAAGATAATCGTTTACGAAAAACCTACCTGAACGACTTGCCGGAATCTGGCTAAGCTGTTTCGTGAAAACGGCATTGATTTCGACAGGGTAAATTATTTCAACGAGCCGTTTACCGAGGCGAATCTCAGCAAACTGATCGCCAAGACCGGGCTCCGGCCGTTTGATGTGCTTCGAAAGGGCGAGGCTGCGGTGAAAGACGCGGGCATTACCGCCGGAACCCCTGATGCGGACGTTATTGAACTGATGGTCGCGAACCCGAACACCATCCAGCGCCCGATCGTCGAGGTCGGCAACAAGGCTGTTCTCGCGAGGCCGATAGAGAAGGCATTGGAAATAATTTAGAATCGTCCATGACTGAGTCACAGAGTCCACGGATGTCGGCCGTTCCCTAAATTCGAGGCCTTTGCGAAATGTTTCGTTTCTCGACTCCGTGTTCGCGGTGCCTCTGTGGTGAAATGTCTATATGAGCTACACGAACGGAAACGGTAATGGCCACCAGCCGAAGCCTAAGAACGTACTCGGCGGTGAACTCAAGCAATGCTGCACCGACCCGATGACGGGCTTTTATCGCGACGGATATTGCAGAACGGGCCTGGACGACACGGGCCGTCACACAGTTTGTATCGAGGCAACGGAGAAATTTCTTGAATTCTCGAAGCTTGCCGGCAACGACCTCTCGACCCCGATGCCGCAGTACGCCTTTCCGGGCCTGAAGGAAGGTGATAAATGGTGCCTTTGCATGCTCCGTTGGAAAGAAGCATTGCAGGCGGGAATGGCGCCGCGTGTATATCTGGAGGCGACTCATGAAGCCGCACTTACAGTCGTTTCGCTGGAAGACCTGAAGCAGCACGCCGTAGAAGAATAGATGGAATCGGTCGCACATCTTCGCCAGCTTTTCGCCTATAACGATTGGGCGAACCGCCGCATCCTCGTCTCGGTAAAAGGTTCGGGCTCGGACCGCTCAAGGCAAATACTTGCTCATTTGCTGATCACCGAAAAGGAATATTACGAGCGGCTCTACGGAAAAGACTCGACCGGATTCGATTTCTGGCCGCAGCTCTCGGCAGAGGAATGCGGGGTACTCGCACGCGAGGCCGCCGAGGCATTTGAAAAACTGCTCCGCCGCTTTGACGAAGACGGGCTCGACCTCATCACGCGATACCGGACAAGCGAAGGTATCCCGTATGAAAATACCTTTCGCGAGCTGCTCACGCACGTGCTGATGCACTCGTCAATTCATCGCGGAAACATTATCCTCAAACTTCGCGAAGAGGGCGTGGAACCGCCAAAGATCGACTACATTATTTACCTCCGCGAGACGAAGTACATTTGATCCTTTGCCGCCCGAGCGCTCCCCGATCCCATTCAAACCGCAAACGTCCAAATTCGAACGCAAATAGAAGCACGCTGATCGTCTAGCAGACGAGAGGAGCCGTTAAAAATGGGCGAACGGCGAGAGCAAGGCGGAGGGCATTGCAATTGAAGGAGATCAAATGTCACTCGAATCTGTTACTGCCGAATACTTAAGGCAATTGGACAAGGTTAGTGGTCTATTCACTTTGGCAGCCGCATCAAGGGCGGGACTCCTCAACGCCTATTATTCGAATATCATTGCCGTCTATGAAGCAACCCAGGGCGGACTCATGTATGGCGGCGCGGCTGCCGGCTCATTGGCGCTCACGGCCGGCGTGCCGATCGTCACCGCCGTGGGTGTCTGGGTCGCTCTCGGCTCAGGATATTATCAGGCCCGTGAAGAAGCGAAACAGGAAGAGGCGATGTCGGGATTTTCTCAAGGCTTCGTTATGGCAGTTCTGAATTGGCAGTGGACACACGTAGTGTCGCGTTTTCAGCGTCCTTATCTGAATATCAATAAGTTTGATGAGCAAATGAACTCCATCCGTGTAAATTCTTATCATGGAGGTCTAATGCGCGGATTCCTGGCGGGCAAGGTTTTGCCCGCTGATGCGAAAAAGGCGATAGTAAGCAAGCTCCGCGAGGCTGGAAAAGTAAGTGCTCCCAAGGAATGGAGCCGCAATTCCGACGTCGCTCGAAACCAGCAGATAAGCTATGTGATCGAAATGGCCGCCGCGGCGCGACGAAATAACTTGATCAGCGTCGGCTAGACATCCACGCGGAAAAGGAGCGGTTTTTCGATCAAGATGGATCGACTAAACCGCTTTTTTTTGCGAAACTTGAGCATCGATCTAACAGAGCCGCCGCGCATGGAACCACAGCAACAGCCGGAACAATTTGTATTCGATTTCCATAAGGAAACGGCCGAGATAGTCGCCGGATCGGGCGACGAGCTGAAGCTGAAGATGGGTGAATTTGCCGGCCCGCTCGATCTCTTGCTCTTTCTCATCAAGCAGGAGCAGGCGAACATCTTCGACATTCCGATCGCGAAGATCACGGACGAGTATCTGCAGTACATCAGGCTGATGAAGAGCCTCGACATCGCGATCGCGGCCGACTTTTTGGTCATGGCGGCGACGCTGATCGAGATAAAGTCAAAGATGCTCTTGCCGCGAGACCCCACGGCCGCAAGCGATGACGAGGAGTTTGAAGATCCGCGGCAAGAACTGGTCGATCAATTGCTCGAATATGAGAAATTCAAGTCGGCGGCGCAAATGCTGTACGAACGCTCGACCGTCGAACAGGCCGTCTTCCGACGCGGGCAGATCGAATCGGACGAGAACAACGCTGAGATCAATGCCTCGGTCTTTGACCTTCTGACCGTTTTTCAGAAGATCGTCTTGCGTCACAAGGATCAGGTGACGATGGAGATCGAACGCGAGGAAGTATCTCTCGCCGACATGATCAAGGCCCTGCGAAAGCGTATATTCGAAGAGACAGAGCTGAACCTGCTGGCCTTTTTTGACGAGATGCATACGCGGCGCGAGCTTGTGACAGCGTTCATCGCCGTACTTGAGATCGTCCGAACCGAACAGGTCAAGCTGGTTCAGAAAAAAACCTTCGGCGACATTTTTCTAAGAAAAGCCGAAAGCCTCGCTCCGGAGCCCGCCGGTTCATAATTGGCCGAAATTCTGCTAATCTTTGCCTTTTCGCAAATGACAGGAACCGAGATCGTAGAACCAGAGAAGAACGAAGCCAAAGAGAACGTTCAGAAAGAGTCTGCAGAAACTCTCAATGATGCCGGCCAGACAGAACGGCCCGTGCGTTCTGCCGCTGAGATAATGGCCATTGCGGAGGCGATCATCTTTGTCTCGGATGAACCGATCACCTCCAAGGCACTTGCCGATATTCTCGAAGAGGACAAGGAGACCATCCAGGCCGCTGTCGAAGAGCTTCAGAAAGAGTACGAAGAACGCGGGGGCGGACTTCAGGTCCGCGAGATCGCAGGCGGATGGCAGATGGCCACCCGCACCGAGTATCACGAAGAGGTCCGCAAATTCCTCAAGACGCGTCCATCGGCCAAACTCTCGCTTGCGGCTCTGGAGACACTTGCTGTGATCGCCTACAAGCAGCCTGTGACAGTTCCCGAGATACTCGAGATCCGCGGTGTCCAATCGGCATCCGCGATCAAAACGCTTCTGGAAAAACGGCTCATAGTCACCAAGGGCCACAAGGAGACCGTGGGCCGCCCGATGCTCTACGGCACCTCAAAGGATTTTCTTATTCAGTTCGGTTTGAAGGACCTCGGCGATCTGCCCTCAATAGAGGATTTCGAAGACCTGGTGAACGCGTGATGGAACGTCTCCAAAAACTCATTGCACAGGCTGGTATCGCATCACGCCGTGCGGCCGAGGAGCTTATCAAGGCCGGCGAGGTCTCGGTCAACGGCAAGGTGATCACGGAACTCGGTACAAAGGCCGACCCAGAGAAGGATCACATCAAGGTCCGCGGAAAACTGATCAACGAAAAGCTGAAAAAACAGCAGCCGACCTATATTTTGCTGAACAAGCCGAAAGGGGTTCTCTCGAGCGCCGCCGACCCCGAAGGCCGAAGACTCGTTACCGACCTGGTCAAAGCTCCGGGCAAGTTGCATCCGGTCGGCCGGCTGGATTTCAATACCGAGGGGCTGATCATCCTCACAAACGACGGAGACCTTACGAACCGGGTCTCATCGTCAAAAACGATACCGAAGGTTTACGAGGTAAAGACCAAAGGCATCCCGACCGAAGTTGCGATCCGCAAACTGGCCCGCGGCGTAAGACTCGAAGACGGTTTTAGGACCGCTCCGGCCGAGATCCGAACGCTAAAGCCGACAGACAAGAATGGATGGTACGAGGTCACGCTTTACGAAGGCCATAATCAGCAGATAAGAAAGATGTTCGATTCGATCGGACATTCGGTCGTAAAGCTGAAGCGTACCAGGATAGGCAAGATAACAGATGCGGGCCTTGCGGCGGGCCAGAGCAGAAAACTCACACCAGACGAGGTCAAATCGCTAGGTTCCGTCCGAAAGGTCACGGACGGCCGATAAGCGCCCTGTGCTCGACCATCAGGCAGAGGTCCTGCACGACCTTGACCCCTGCCGTCGCCAATCGTTCCGCCGAATAATCGTCCCTGATACCCAACTGCAGCCAGACCGATCGCGGCTTGCGTTCGATGATCGCGTCGACGTGCTGAAAAACATCCTTCGAACGGCGAAATACATTTATCATATCGATCTCGCCCGGAATATCGGCAAGACGCCGAAAAACCTTTTCGCCCAAGATCTCGGTAACATCCGGATAATAGACCGGGACCGGTACGATCTCGAACCCCGCCGCCTGCATATATTTTGGAACGTAATAGGCCGGTTGGCCGGCGTGGTCGTCGGGCTTTATGCCGAGCACCGCGATCCGCTTCGTCGACCGGAGCAGCTCGGCGATCTCCGCATCGGTTGTAAGAACATTTGCCTTCCAGTCCATCTTGAGACCATTTTAGCGAACACTTGAGGCAAAACACGAACGGCCAAATCTTGATAGTGGCTGGAAATTATGAGAGCATAATATTTTCTTATCATTATGAATTTCGAATTGAATGAAGACCAACTTCAGATAAAGAACAGCATCCGCGAATTTGCAGAAAGCGAGATCCGGCCGCACGTGATGGAATGGGACGAATCTCAGCACTTCCCCATCGAACTTCGTCCAAAGCTCGCCGAACTTGGGCTCATGGGTATCCTGTTTCCCGAGGAGTACGGCGGCGCCGGGCTTGGGTACGTCGAGTATGCGACGATCATCGAGGAACTCGGACGCGTGTGCGGCTCGGTCGGGCTGTCGGTCGCGGCTCACAATTCGCTTTGTTCAAATCACATCTACACGTTCGGCAGCGAAGAGCAGAAACAGCGCTACCTGATCCCGCTGGCTCAAGGAAAATCGTTCGGCGCTTGGGGCTTGACCGAATCGCAGGCGGGCTCGGATGCGTCCGGAACTCGCACGACCGCTGTCAGAACCGGGTGCGGTAGCGACCGGGGTTCTTCCGGATGGAAGGTCAACGGCTCGAAGAATTTCATCACTCACGCCATCGCATGTAACACACTCGTTGCTGTGGCCGTGACCGACAAGGGAAAAGGAAATCGCGGGATATCCGCCTTTATTTTTGACAAGACGATGGAAGGGTTTCGTTCAGACAAGAAAGAGAACAAGCTCGGGATGCGTGCGTCGGAAACGGCTTCGGTCGTTTTCGAGGATTGCTATGTGCCGGACGAGAACCGCCTTGGCAACGAAGGCGAAGGATTCCTGCAGGCTATGCAAGTTCTTGACGGCGGACGCATCTCGATCGCTGCGCTTTCGGTCGGGATCGCTCAAGGTGCGTACGAGGCGGCGGTGAAATACGCGAAGGAGCGGCAGCAGTTCGGCAAGCCGATCTCCGAGTTTCAGGCGATACAATTCAAACTTGCCGATATGGCGACGCAGATCGAGTGTGCCCGGCTTCTGACTCTTCAAGCCGCGGCCGCGAAGGACGCCGGAAAACCCGTAACGCAAAAGTCTGCGATGGCAAAACTCTATGCGTCCGAGGCCGCGGTCCGCGTTGCCGAAGAGTCCGTCCAGATACACGGCGGCTACGGCTACACAAAAGATTATCCGGCCGAAAAATACTGGCGTGATGCAAAGCTCTGCACCATCGGCGAAGGTACGAGCGAGATACAAAGACTCGTGATCGCAAAAAATCTGCTTCGAGGGTAGATTTATGTTGCATCTGTGCAACGCCGTGCGCTATTATCCTTATCTCGAAAAATTTTTTGACCATTTAAGGAGAGTTTATTTATGAGCACTGCATCAGCCCCTACGTCTAACATTCTCGGCTCGGCCTATATCGCCGAAATGGAGCAGGAAGCAAAAGTGGCCCGCGAGGTATTGTCGCGGATACCGGCCGAAAAGTTCGATTGGAAGCCGCATGAAAAGTCGATGGCGTTCGGACGCCTCGCCTCGCATGTGGCCGAGATGTTCGGCTGGACGCCGGCTACGCTAAATCAACCCGAACTCGATTTTGCGAAGATGGATTACAAGCCGTTCGAACCCGCAACGACCGACGATCTGCTGGAATTCTTTGACAAGAATGTAGCCGAAGCGATCGAGACCCTGAGGAACACGACGGACGATATTTTCATGGAAAACTGGACCATGCGCAATGGCGAGACCGAATACTTCACCATGCCGAAAGCGGTCGTGATGCGTTCATTTGTGATGAATCACATCGTCCACCATCGCGGCCAGCTTTCGGTCTATCTGCGCTTGAACGACATCGCCGTGCCCTCGATGTATGGCCCTTCGGCGGATGAAGGCACGATGTAAATTTCCAGACTCTTTTTTGGACGAATGGCGGGCCAGGGTTGGCTCGCCATTTCGCGTTTATGGGACAAAATGCGAAAATCGTGGTTTACGAAATGCATGGCCCTTTTGGCCTAAACCGCTTGAATGTCTGAAATAAGCCTCGAAAAACTTCTCGCGGGCGATGCTCGAACCGTTGCTCGTGCAATCACGAGGATCGAGAACGGCGTGGAAGGCTCGGCAGATCTGATGAAGGCTGTTTTCCCGCGAACCGGGAACGCCGTCGTGATCGGGATAACCGGTTCGCCCGGCGCGGGGAAATCGTCGCTGGTCGACAAGCTTGCCTTGCATTACAAGGATAAGGGTGACCGGATCGGGATCGTGTGCATCGACCCCTCGAGCCCGTTCTCGGGTGGTGCTATCCTGGGCGATCGCATACGAATGGCGACGCTCGGGCTCGACAAGAACGTCTTTATTCGGTCGATGGCGACTCGAGGCAATCTCGGCGGACTCTCACGGGCGACGGTTGATGCCGTGGCGATCCTCGACGCTGCGGGTTTTGACAAGGTCATTGTCGAGACGGTCGGGGTCGGGCAGGACGAGGTCGAGATCGTAAAGACGGCGGATGTTTCGGTCGTGGTCCTCGTTCCGGGAATGGGCGACGACATACAGGCGATAAAGGCCGGCATTATGGAGATCGGCGACGTCTTTGTTATAAATAAGGCCGACCGCGAGGGCGTTCTGCGGACACAGAAGGAACTAGAGGCTTTGCTCTCGCTCGCGCATCGCCCCGATATGTGGGATCCGCCGATCGTCCGCACGATCGCGACCGAGAATAAAGGCATCGAAGACCTTGCGGCAGCCATCGAAAGCTACAAGGACTTTGTCTCCACCGGTACAGAAGCCGCGGCAACGCGAAAATTCGCAGTTGCCCGGTGGCGGCTGATCGAGCTCCTGCAGGAATCGTTGATACGTGAGCTAATGGAAACGAACGGAAAGAGTGAAGAGATCGATAGCCTCGCCGGGCGTATCGCAAAGCGAGAGATAGATCCGTACACGGCGATAGAGAAGATACTGGGCAGAAAATGAAGATCGACCACTTGGGAATAGCCACACGCGGCATCGAAGAGGCGCTCCGCTTTTGGGAGGACGCTCTCGGACTTGAAAACGTCCACACGGAGACCGTTGACGACCAGAAGGTCAGGGTGGCCATGCTCCCGCTCGGAGAAAGCCGGATCGAACTGCTTGAGCCGACCTCTGACGATTCGCCCATCAGCAGGTTTCTTGATAAACGCGGGGGCGGCCTGCACCACATAGCGATCCGCGTCGATGATATCGAGGCGGCCCTGGCACGGCTTAAGGAAAAGGGAATGCGCCTGATCGACGAAAGCCCGAGGATCGGGGCGGAAGGGTGCAGGGTCGCATTTGTACATCCTTCGGCAGCCAATGGCGTCCTGCTGGAACTTGTGCAAAACGATCCGGCTTTATAGCCGCCGCTGCGGTAATTTGCTATTATGTTCGTTTGACTTCCGGTGAGTGAGACTCGGTAGAACGTATAGAAGAAGAGAGGAATCTGAACTTGAGTAGTTTAACAAAAGGCTTGATTTTATTGCTCGTGATCCTTGGGATCGGCGCCGGGCTCGTTTTTTGGAAAAGCAAGGTGGGCCATGCCGGCGGCACCTTTAGCAGCATCACGAAAGAAGAGGTCGAACTTCTGCTTGCGGATGTGGCAAAGGTCAACCCGCTGGTACTAAAAAGGTTCAAAGAAGACCCTGAGATGAAAAAGGAACAGCTCAATAATCTGAAAGAGCTGCTTGCCTTTGCCAGCGAGGCTCAAAAGGAAGGCCTTGCGAACGAGTCGCCGAACAAGGAAGAGCTTCAGAACATCAGGGCCGAGGTCATCGCCGTCACATACGACAAAGAGATCAATAAGGACAAGGGCCCGATGCCGCCTTTTGGCTTTATTACCGAAGATCAGATAAAGGCATTTTGGGGCGAGGGTGAACAGCCCGCGAAAGGCTGGTTCGAGAATTTCAAGGATAAGATCGGGCTCGGTGCAAAGGACCGCGAACTCGAATTCAACAAGTTCCTTGATTCAAAGGTCGCGATACTCAAACGCGACAATCCCCAGATGAAGGACCGCGAGATCTCAGAAGAGGAACGAGCACAGGCCCGCGAGTTCTTCGCCAAGATCGCGATCTACAACGACGAGTACAAGGCAAAGGTCGATGCCGGCGAGATACCCCAGGCGGTACAGGACAAGATCAACCTGCAGGTAAAGCTGCAGCAGGCCCAGTTTCTTGCACGGCTCTATTCCGACAAGCTGGCTGAAAAAGCCAAGGTGACGGACGAAGAGGTCGCAAAGTATATATCGGAACACCCCGAGCTTGACCCCGCGGCAAAACGTGCAAAGGCCGAGGAGATCCTCAACCGGGCCAAGGCGGGCGAGGATTTTGCGGCTCTTGCCAATGAGTTTAGCGAAGATCCGGGCAACAATGGCGGCCCCGAAGGAAAGAAACGAGGCGGCCTGTATGAGAACGTTCGAGCCGGACAGATGGTAAAGCCGTTCGAGGATGCGGCGATGTCGGTCCAGCCGGGCGAAGTCGTCCCGAATCTGGTCGAGACCGATTTCGGATTTCACATCATCAAGCTCGACAGCAAGGGCGATGCCCCCGCTGCGAGCGACGCACCGGCGCCGGGAGGCGAACCGGCACCGGCCGGACCGACGTACAGCGTTCGGCACATTCTTATATCTACCGGCTATAAGGACCCCGCGAACCCGATGGGAAGAGAGATCCCCGTCAAGCAATACGTGCGGGCGAAGCTTGAAGAAGAAAAACAGAAAAAGCTGATCGAGGATATTGTCGCGTCGAATAACGTCACCGTTCCGGAGGATTTCGATGTTCCCGAGGTGAGCGACGAGCAGATCCAGGATTCGATGAAGCGTCAGCAGATGCAGATGGGTATGCCCGATGAGGACGACAACGGCGGAGAGCAGCCGCCGCCCGCAAAGGCAGAACCGAAAAAGCCGGCGCCCAAGAAATAGGGATGGAATTAGGTGACTACCGCGTCGAGATCATTCCCGACACGGAATTCAGATTAGACGGAGGGGCGATGTTCGGAGTCGTCCCTCGCGTTCTTTGGGAACGCGTCTGTCCGCCGGATGAGAAGAATCGCATTCGTCAGAATATGAACTGCGTCTTTATTGACACCGGCAAGGAAAAGATATTGATCGAAACCGGGATCGGTGAAAAGTGGACAGAGAAAGAAACAAAGATCTACGGCATCTTTCGGCAGAAACCTTTCGCTCAAACGCTTTTCGAAATAACCGGCTGCCAGCCCGAAGACATTACGATAGTGGTCAATACCCATCTTCACTTTGACCACGCCGGCGGAAATACGATCAACAGTGGTCAGTTGCCAGTGGCCGGTGGTCAGTCAGAACCGCCTGCGTTAGCAGGTGGTCAGTTCGGGTCGAGACCGGCCGTTCCGCAATTCAAAAATGCACGTTATTTGGTTTCGGCTAAGGAACTCGCACACGCCGAGAATCCGCACGAACGCGATCGGGCTAGCTATCTGCCCGAGAACTGGCGGCCGATCATCGAAACCGGACAGCTTGAACCGATGCCGGATGAGTATGAGGCCGTGCCGGGATTAAATATGCGGACCGTCCGAGGCCATTCCGAAACGATGCAGACCTGGCGGCTCGACCGCGGCGGCAAAACGATGTACGGCTTCGCCGACCTCATCCCGACCCGCCACCACATTCCGCTGCCGTGGATAATGGGCTACGACCTTTACCCGACCGAAACGCTTGCGTTCAAAAAGGCGATATTGCCGCAAGCAGTAGAGCAAGGCTGGCTGTGTCTTTTCTATCATGATTTCGAGCATCCGCTTTGCAAGTTGGTCGGGGTTGACGGCAAAATACAAACCATTCCAATGGCACAGGGGTGACCGATCCATGAAGGGTGTATATTCGAAAACTCACGTCGGTTTGCTGGCTCTCGGCCTGGGT
>JAJNPX010000243.1 GCA_021155145.1 Acidisarcina sp.
TCTGGGAATGGCGGTCCGCGCTGCTGATGGCCCTGTCGATCCCGATCACGTTGGCGATGACGTTCGGAATGATGTATGTGCTGGGGATCGATCTACAACAGGTTTCGATCGCTTCTCTGATCATCGCCCTTGGTCTTCTGGTCGACGATCCGGTCGTTGCAGGTGACGCCATCAAACGCGACCTCGCCGCGGGACTTCCCGCTCGTATCGCTGCCTGGCTTGGGCCGACGAAGCTCGCAACGGCTATCCTCTATGCCACGATCACGAACATCGTCGCGTATTTGCCATTCCTGATGCTGCCCGGAACAACCGGCGATTTTATCTACAGTCTACCCGTAGTGCTGACCTGTTCGCTAGTTGCGTCGCGGTTGGTTTCGATGACGTTTATACCCTTGCTGAGCTACTACCTGTTGCGTCCTAAGGCCGAAAAATCGGTGGAAGAGCGCAAGAAGAAGGGTTTCGCTGCCGCATACTACCGGATCGGAACGTGGGCGATCGAGCATCGTTGGCAGACGCTGGCTGCAGCCCTGGTGTTTCTCGTAATGGGCGGAATCTTCGCCATGCAGCTAAGGACAAACTTCTTCCCGAAGGATAACTCGTACCTATCCTACGTGGATGTGTGGCTTCCGCAGGATGCCCCGCTTTCGGTAACGAACGAAACGACTGCGAAGGCAGAAGAGATCATTCGCGAGGTCATTAATGAGTACAGCCATCACCACTCGGATGACGGTCAACCGCGCGAAGTACTTGAGTCGCTTACCACCTTCGCTGGCGGTGGCGGACCTCGTTTCTGGTCCTCGGTGTCGCCGGAACTTCAACAGCTCAACTACGCGCAGATCATCATCCAGGTCACGGACAAGCACGATACTGCGCATCTGATGGAGCCCCTGCAGATCGCTCTGTCGTCGCGAATCCCGGAGGCACGGATAGACGTTCGCCAGCTCGAGACTGGTAAGGCGGTTGGAATCCCGGTATCGATCCGGCTCACCGGCGGGGACATGTCCACGCTAAGGGATCTGTCCGAGAAAACAAAGGCGATCCTGCGGCAGACGGGATTGGCGGAGCGCGTCCGCGATGATTGGGGCGAGGAAAGTTTCAATCTTCGGCTACAGACAGATGCAGACCGCGCGTCGATAAGCGGTGTTACTAACGAGGATGTTGCTACATCATCCTCAAGTGCGACACGTGGTCAGCTACTGACCAAACTTCGCGACGGCGACAAGGAAATACCCATAATTGCGCGGCTTCGGATGGAAGAGCGAGCCGGTATCGAGGACCTAAATAACTTATACGTGTATTCGTCTCAAAGCTCGAAAAAGGTTCCGCTACGCCAGGTTTCGTCTACTGAGTACGAGATGAAGGCCGAGAAGATCCGCTCGCGAAACCAGTTCAGGACGATAACGGTTTCCGCGATGCCCGACTTCGGCGTCATGCCCTCTGAGGTTATGAACGCTGCTCGGACGGAACTTGAAGAGCTCGAACAGCATCTGCCACCAGGATACAAGATGGAGATCGGCGGAGAGGAAGAGCAACAAGTCGAGGATTTCCCAAAGCTCACGATGGTGCTCGGCGTCTCGGTAGTGTTGATCTTTCTTGCTCTCGTATTTCAGTTTAAGAATGCGATCAAGCCGTTGATCGTGTTTGCCGCCGTGCCGTTCGGGATGGTGGGTGCCTTGGCCGCCTTGTGGATCATGGACATGCCGTTCGGATTTATGGCGTTTCTCGGAATGATCAGCCTCGTCGGCGTTATCGTCAGCCACATCATTGTGCTGTTCGACTTTATCGAGGAAAAACACGCTGAAGGAGAGCCGCTTATCGATGCCCTGCTCGACGCGGGAATCATGCGTCTACGGCCGGTGATGATCACAGTCGGGGCAACTGTGATCGCGCTCTTCCCGCTCGCGGCTCACGGCGGTCCGCTTTGGGAACCTCTGTGCTACGCCCAGATCGGCGGACTGCTTGCAGCAACTTTCATCACGTTGCTTCTCGTGCCCGTGCTCTACTCGATCTTCGTCCTGGACCTGAAGATCGTTACCTGGAGTAATCCAGAAGAGATCGTCCATGAGACGAGTCCTGGTGCGGATGTTTCAGATGGAGCGGCATTGGTTGAGGTGAGCTAAACATATGAGCAAGATGAGACTGTCACAATTCAAAACCGAAGCCGCGCGAAATGCGTTGAAGATCTGGGTCAGGAACACGTCTTCGCGGTTAACACTTAACTACCAAGAATTGGACCTGTACACAGCCTTCGGAACAACTCGGTTGCTATCAGTCCGACATGATCAGCCAGAGCTTCAACCGATATTGTTCCTTCCCGTAGCGCGAACGTACGGAATATTCTGGGATGCGAGTGATCATCTGCACCGTCTGGGTGAAAACTACTGGATCTACCTTCTGGATGTCGTTGGGCAGCCATCCCTTAGCGCTCCGGCCTGTCCGGTATTGAACTCGAACGACTACGGTATCTGGCTTGACGAGGTGTGCGTGCGGATCGGCTTTCGGCTCGGCATTGTGGTCGGAGCTTCGTTTGGCGGGCTCCCAATCTTTAAACTGGCGGCGGTTGCCCCAGAGAGGATCTCGAAGGCATTCCTATGCAACCCGGTTGGTCTCTCGTACATTAGCCTAAGGCCGGCTTCGCTCTACCATACTCCGCTCCCGGTTTATCGGCCGACCCGTCGCGACGTCGAATCTTTTCTGAGAAAGATGGTTTTCACTCCACTCCACCAACCACAGGGACCTCTTTCGGATCGTCTAGTCGATTACGTGGAGCTTTCCGTCCGCGACTTCGAAATTAACGGTGATTATCCGACGCGGCCGTCTGACAACGAGATATCCGCATTAACCGCCGAATCCCATCCCATCGTCGGACGCGACGACGCACTGATTCCCCAGTGCCGAACAGTGAAGCGCGCACGGAGTCTGTTGAGCGATCTTAGATCTGTGACCGTGCTGCCGGGTGTGGGGCATGGGATCGAACTATCGTCACTGATCGTCGACGTGCTAAATGGCCTGCTTCGGGCTGAGGAGAAATGACCAAATGATTAAGAATACATTGGCCTATCGGGTTGTCACCGTGCTTCTAGTATTTAGCGGTTTTGCTTCGGCCCAGTCGTCGGGAATTGAGCAGGATATCGACCTTTTGGTGGGCATCAGTAAACAGTCTCAGGAGCATTTTCAAAATGGTGTAGCGGCGTTGAATGCGGGCCGTCGAAGTGAAGCGAAGTCCGCTTTTGACCAATCGATCAAGGTATTCTTCGCGGCAAAGATCGATGTTCGAAAGGTGCCGAGACTTAGCGACTGCGTTGAAATACTTATCGAGACCATTTATCGGATCGAGTTTCCGGAGCCCGGCCAAAGACCCGACAGCTCAAGTCTTTCAGCGGCGTGCGGCTGGCGTGGATCGGCAATCGCCGGTTTGTACGCTCGGTCGGAGGAATCGCTGGAGAAGGGCTTTAGCTCTCAGTCATTCGAGCCGTCGCCCCTAGACGAACTCTCAAAACTGCAGCTAACTGCGGACGAGACGGAATCGGCAAACACGCCCGAAGCCCGACTTGAATACGCTCAAATCGAACGCTCGGTAGCCGCGAACTCGCTAGGCCTCTCGTTCCAAATGCACCCTATGGTGCAGCAGTTTCTGAACTATTATCAGGGGCGGGGCAAAGGGACCATGCGAACAGGCCTTTACCGATCCGGAATGTTTATGCACATGGCAAGGCGCATCTTCCGCGAAGAAGGTATTCCCGAAAATGTTGCGTGGCTGGGTCAAGTCGAAAGCATGTGGAAACCAGTCGCCCTCTCGTCGGCTTCCGCTTCCGGGCTTTGGCAGTTCATCCCTAGCACGGGCGAGCGTTTTGGACTTCGCCGAACGGCATACGTTGATGAGCGAAACAGCTTTGAAAAGGCAACTCGAGCGTCGGCCAGATATCTAAAGTTCCTGGTGAACCGGTACCGTGGCAACTGGGAACTCGCGCTGGCGGCGTACAACTCTGGTGAGGGGAACGTGGATCGGGCGATTCGACGGGCAGGCGTTTCGAATTTTTGGGCGGCATACCCATATCTGCCTCAGGAAACGCGAAACTATGTCCCCAACATACTTGCAACAATTCTTATCGCAAACTTTCCGCAGCGTTACGGCTTTGCCGGACTCATGCCGGCACCTAGACTGGATTACGCTCACGTTACGGCAGGACCGCTGACTGACCTGGCAACGATCGCTCGGGCATCAGGAACGACTGTGCAATATCTGCGTTATCTGAATCCCGAACTGCGGTCTAACGTCACTCCGCCGGAAAACTACCTTATCCGCATCCCGGTTGTTCGGCCAATCAAGAACCCGTCGGCCTCGCTAGGTGCCGGTTGATGTTGTTGGGGTTTCCGCCCATGTGATCGATGAGCGGTATGGGTTGTAGGGCCCTGAAACTCGGACCTAAATATTGAAGATGCCTGTTTCGAATAGAATGCAAAAGAGTTTCGCGTTTGGCGTTTTGTGCTGTCTATCTTGGCTCAGACTACCTTCATGCGACAACCTACCAATGAAGTCATCCATAATGATTCATTAGTTAGAACCGCGGTCATGGCAATCAACACGAACACCTTGGTTCGCGTGCAATTGGCACAAGGTTCGATCATCGAGGGCAAGATACTTGACCGAACCGACTGTATACTTTCTGTCATTGATCTCCAAACCCATGGCGTAGTCGAGATCCCGTTTTGTTCGGTAAAAGCAATTGAGGCAATTGGCCGCCCCAACGACACAAGAGCCCCGAACGTTCTCTTCTTTCCCAGCTATCGGAAGATAACTAGTATCAGAAATGGTACGCTCTCCCCTCTGATCGGGCGAACACGCAGAAGCTTAGTAACTCGTGTGAGACGAAGAGATGCGTTTTCCTTTGTATCTTTTGTAAACGGACATAAGCTGTGAGTGAACTTCGAGATTGTCGGAACAGTCAGTCCGACATGTCGATCCGCGAGGGACATCCGCAAGTTCCATTCCGCCGCTTGTCAGCCGCTTATTCGTTGAGATTTGGAATGAGATGGATGAGATCGGGGTGTTTCTGCACCAGGCGGTGCGTTACTCAGCCAAGTGGTGCGTCAGTTATCCGAGATGGCTCGGAAAACGAGTGTTCAGACCGATGGTTGCAAAATGGAGGCGCTTTTTTCGACGGGTGGTCGGCGTAAGTGGCACAATTGAAAGGCTTACAGATCCGCCCTTTCGTGGCCTGTAGGAACCAACGAAAAAAGGGACTTTCGAACTTCATCGAAAGCCCCATTTTTATTGGTCGGGACGGCGAGATTTGAACTCACGACCTCTCGCACCCCAAGCGAACGCGCTACCAGACTGCGCTACGTCCCGAAAAAATCAAATTTTAGATTAGGTTTGCCCGGTGCCTTTGTCAAACAATGAGGCTCAGGCGGGCCGATTCTTTAGTAGTTCCCTGATCTCGAGCAAATTCTGTGAGAGTGTCCGCAAGGCTTCTCGCTGGGCCGGGGAAATATCAAGATTCTCGGAGCCGTTCGAGGCCACCCGGCTATCCGCCTCGAGTTCGAGGTCATCGTCGAAAAGGCCTGGTGCGCCGTGCGATGGTTCGTCACTTTGTTGCGGCCTGGGCTCCGGGTGTACTATCTTGAGTTTTGGAGGTTCGCGGAGTTCGTTCTGGAGCTTTTTCCTCGCACCCGCGATCGTAAACATATCGTCGTAAAGGAGTTCCTTGATCCGCAATGATATCTCGACGTCCCTTCGGCGATAGCTTCTCTGTCCCGAGCGATTCTTTTGAGGCGAGAGCTGCGGAAACTCGGTTTCCCAATATCTGAGGACATGCGCCTGAACCCCCACAAGGTCGCAAACTTCGCCGATCTTGAAATAGAGTTTCTCAGGGATCACTGTAGCGGCCTGGCTCATAATACGAGAACTAGTGTTAAAGTTTATTGTAGCTCTGACGCGTTATTCTATGTGTTTATTAAACTTGTGTCAATAAAGTTTTGCTATGAATGAATTCGAGTTCATCAAGAACATTAAGAAAAAATA
>JAJNPX010000245.1 GCA_021155145.1 Acidisarcina sp.
TGAGCCCCGGGATCAGTCCGAATCTCAGATTCAGGATGTGAAAGAATATGAAAGCGAAAAGGAAAATGCCCGTCGCCCTCTGAAAAAAGTAGAACCAGTTTCGGCCGTAGTTATAGCCCAGGACATTGGACCGGGCCTCGGTCGAGATGATCACTCCATACACCGAATGGAATAGCAGCGGCAGGAATATCCCGAAGATCTCGAGAAAAAGAAGGAACGGGATATCGTGGATCTCTTGCACCGCCTTTTCAAAATTCGCCTCGCCGTTCATCGCCTTGGAATTCGTGAACATATGCACGAAAAAGAAAAGGCCGAGCGGAACGATCCCGGTCAATTGATGCAGTTTTCGCAGCAGGAATGTCCTGCTAAATTTGATCGCCATTTCTCAGTCAGTATGAAGCGCGCTGTTTTTGATCGAACCCAAGCGATTTTAATTCCATTCAAACCAAATGGGAAACCGGATCATTTGATTTTATGTTACAGAATTTGGTTTATTAGTAGAAATGAATTCTTTTGCCGCCAAATATTAGCGTTGACGAAATTTGGCCGTTTTATTGGGCAAGATGCATATCGAAACACTTAAGATCTTTTGCGACCTTGTGGACCTTCAGAGCTTTTCGCTGGCCGCGGAGCGAAATTTCGTGACGCAATCGGCCGTCAGCCAGCAGGTGAGGGCGCTTGAGGAGAGGTTCAAGCGCAAGCTGCTCGAACGCGTCCGCGGGCGGCGGGACGTCAAGCTCACGGCCGCGGGCGAGGTTTTCTACCGCGAGTCGATGAAGGTGCTCGCCGCGTACACCGAACTGCAGGAGAGCCTGCGGGGACTGGTCGGCAAGATCGGCGGTACCGTAAAGGTGGCGTGCACCTACAGCGTGGGGCTTCACGAGATGCCGGCCAAGGTCGGGGAATTTATGTCGAAGTTTCCGTCGGCGCGGATCGATCTCGAATATTCGCGCACGACAAAGGTTGTTCGCGATGTGATGTCCGGTGCGGTCGAGCTCGGCATACTCGCCTTTCCCGAACCGAAACGCGGGCTCACCATCGTGCAGATGCCGAGCGACCGCATGGTGCTCATCTGTCCGCCGGACCACAAGCTCGCAAAGCGGTCGCAGATCAAGGTAAAGGACCTCAACGGCCTCGACTTCGTACTTTTCGAACGCGATACGCCAACGCGTAAAGCGACGGACAAGATCTTAAAGAGTGCCGGCGTCGAGGTAAAAAAGGTGGCCGAATTCGACAACATCGAAACGATAAAGCGAGCCGTGGAGGTGGGATTTGGCCTGGCGATCCTGCCGCTTCCGGCCGTTATAGACGAGGAAAAGGCCGGCCGCCTGGCGGTCGTCCGGCTCGCGGAAAAGGAATGGGTGCGTCCGGTCGGCGTGATCTACCGCTCTGACCGGACGCTCACGCTTGCCGCAAAAAAATTTGTACAATTACTGGACGAATCTCCCGCGTCTTAGATAGCACCACGACTATGTGAATATGGAATACACCATAGCTTTCGAAGAATTTCCAGACCATTTAAGGGCGGTGATCGAGGGCGAATCGGACACCTATGAGATCACGCAGCAATATTGGGCCGAAGTGACCGCGAGATGCAGGCAGGCGAACGTAAAAAGGCTCTTTATCGAGGAACGGCTCAAGCGGCAGATACCGACGGTTGCCGATACCTATCAGGCCGCGGCGGAGCGGCACGAAATGGGCCTCACCGGCGTCAAGATCGCATTCTATGACGCCGACCCGGAACAGTATGACCAGAACCTGTTCGGCGAGTTGGTCGCCCGCAATCGCGGGATCAACGTCAAGGTCTTCAACGATCGTGACGAGGCGCTGGAATGGCTGCTCAGCGAATGACGCCTGATCGCATCACCGAATGTACGAGAACGACTTAAGCATTCTATTCCGCGTCGCCCTTGCGTCCGTGCTGTCGGGCATTCTGGGCTGGGAGCGCGAAAGCTCGGGCAAGTCGGCGGGCCTCCGAACGCACATCCTCGTCGGGATAAGCTCCGTACTCTTTATCACCATCTCAGACACGCTTATTCAGAATTACAGGGTCTACGATGCGACGATGCGGTTCGATCCGGTGAGGGTCGTGGAGGCCATCGTCACGGGCATCAGCTTTCTGGGTGCCGGCATCATCGTATTCCGGCGCGGAGAGAATAGCGTAAAAGGGCTGACGACCGCGGCCGGGATCTTGACGACCGCCGCGATCGGCGTGCTGGTCGGGCTAAACAGATTCTTTTTATCGATCACCGCGACCGTGCTTGTCTTCATCGTCCTGCGATTCGTAAGCGTCTTTGAAAAGAAGTTCCTCGAACGGGCAAAGAAGCACCACGACACGGACTCCGCCTAAAAGGACGCGGGCTGACCCACCCCGCCCCGCCGCATCGTAAAATTGCCGATCGAAAGCGATCGGAAGTTGACAGCCGGACGCGAACCGAAATATCCTCAGCGAACCTATGATCGCACGTGGAGTGACGCCGATATTGAATGTGTCGGACTTCGCGGAGAGCATCGCGTGGTTCGAGCGGCTCGGGTGGAAGAAGCTTTGGGACTGGGGCGACCCGCCGAGCTTCGGAGCGGTCCGCAGCGGCAAGGTCGAGATCTTCCTCTGTCACGACGGCCAGGGCGGCCGAGGGCGTGGCACGAACACCGAAACCTTCACCAACGACGACAACGACAAAGGAGTCTGGATGTCCATCTGGGTGGACGACGTCGACACCATCTACCGACACTGCCTCGCCAACAATATCGAGGTCACAATGCCGCCCACCGACGAACCCTGGAACGTCCGCGAACTCCACATCCGCCACCCCGATGGCCGATATCTGCCGCTGAATTCGAGGGGCCCTGAAACTCGACGACCAGCCGTCGGTCGGCTTAGTATTATCCGCAAAACTAGTTCTGCTGACGCGAGTCAACAACGGGCGGATGTCCGAACCGAACGGCCTTTCGGTAATTATTC
>JAJNPX010000270.1 GCA_021155145.1 Acidisarcina sp.
GAAGCTTCGGTTGAAGCACTTGATGTACGCATTCTGGTTCGGCTTTCCGGTGACTTCAATTGATCTTGACTACCGCTTATCTGCACGGAGGGATGAACACGGAAATCGCTTCAGATATCGTGCAAAAGTACGTGGCATCAACGGCGCTCAGTTAGGGAGATGGGCTTGGGATGTATTCCTGGTAACGGAACGCGCTGGCAACCAAAGCGCTCTTATTCCTCAAGATTCGATTTTCAGGTTTGCAAGCCCTAAATGTAGACGATTGTCAGCTTGACCTTATGTTGTAAGCAAGATTTCTTGCAGGCCCCCACGACGATGGGCGAGAGTCGCTCGAAAAACAAGAAGGCTGCCCAGGACGGACAGCCTTTCACAAAAAATAACAAACAATTTACGAAGCCGGCGCCAGCTCTGCAGCCCCTTCAGCATATACGCTGATGAACTTACCCCTGCGGCCCTTATCTTCGAACTTCACGATGCCTTCGATCAAAGCAAAAAGAGTATCGTCCTTGCCGCGGCCGACGTTCTTTCCGGGCTTCCACTTAGTTCCACGCTGACGAGCCAAAATGTTGCCGCCGAGTACGTGCTGGCCGCCAAATTTCTTGAGCCCCAAGCGTTGGGCCGCGGAATCGCGCCCGTTTCGTGATGATCCTACGCCTTTCTTATGTGCCATATTTCAAATGCGGATGCGGTTCGCGAGATGCCGACCTAAGGTCGCGTATGTTTGCTGTCGCAGTTCCGTCTCTCCTTAGATCTTTTCTATCTTGATTTCCGTGTACCCCTGGCGGTGTCCTTGTTTGCGCTTGTATTGTTTACGGCGCTTCTTTTTAAAGACGATCACTTTATCGGCTTTGCCGTGCCCGACAATGGTAGCCGCGACCGTCGCGTCGCCATTGATCTTGGCGTCTTTCCCGGTTCCGAGCACGAGTGCGGCCACATCCACCTTGGAACCGGCGTCCCCGGCGATGGTCGGGACCCTCAGCGTTTGCCCTTCTTCAACAGCAAACTGCTTGCCGCCTGTTTTGATAACTGCGTAACTCATCGTTAGTGTCTCCGTCAGCCAAGAGCTGCAATTCGCTCTGTGGCCGAAAAGATGAAATTATACGGAAAACCGAGGCTATGGTCAATGGCACATGGACCTCTTTTTGGGAGGCCCAACGGCCCGTCCAAGATGGGTGAGTTCGGCCGCGAACCTGATCAGCACGTATGATATTATAATGTCGCGTTACTAATTCCATCGATAAAGAGAGGTCTTTTATGCAAGCATCTACGGCGGGCGTGCATGGCCCGGTCAGGGACTTGAGCAAGGTTCGCGCAATGCAGCTTGGCGCAAATTGGTTTCTTTGGGTTTCGATACTTGCCGTCATCAACTCACTGATCGTTTACTATTTCGGCATCCCCAGCCTTTTCTTTGGCCTCGGAACCACTCAATACGTCGATGCTCATATGGTTGCGGCCGGGCCGGAATCGCAGCGACTCGCTGGCTTGGCGATCAATCTCGGACTTGCAGGAATTATAGCGTCGTTCGGGTATTTGGCCAGAAAGGGCGGAGACGTGGCGTTTATTGTCGGAATGTTCATCTACTTCTTCGATACAGTGGTCGCCTTGGGTTACCGCGATATCTTCGGCTTCGCATTTCATCTTTTTGCCCTCTTCTTTATGTTCAAGGGGCTGCTTGCAAGCCGGCGGCGGTACGACCCTTCAGTTGATGAGACCGGAGCCTAGATCTGCTCCGGATCTTTTACAACGGCGATGAACGGTAGGTTACGGTAGCGTCCCGCGGCGTCCAGACCGTACCCGACCACGAATTTGTTCGGGATAACAAAGCCGGTGTAGTCGATCTTAAGGTCCTTGTTGATGCGGGGCTCGGGCTTATCCAACAGGCTCGCAAGCTTGATCGATCTAGCGCCCCGCGAACCCAATATCTCGAGCAGACGGGTGAGCGTGAGGCCCGTATCCACAATGTCCTCGACGACGATCACGGCTTTTTCACGGATCGGGTTGCTCAGGTCTTTTAGTATCTCAACGTCACCCGTCGACTTCGTACCATCCTTATAGCTTGAGACCGCCATGAAATCGATCGATAACGGCAGGTCGACCTGCCGCATCAGGTCCGCATGGAACACGCTCGAACCCTTCAATACGCCTACCAGCACGAGATCTTGACCCGCGTGTTCGGCCGCGATCTGAGCACCGAGCTCCTTTATTCGTTGCGCGATGACCTCGGCGCTGAATAAAACCTCGAGGTTGGGATTGGTAAACTCCGTGAATTCCATTTGTGCAGTTCCGGACGTCATATTCTTGTTTGATTTGAAGCAAATTTTAGCAATACTATTCAATCATTGTACGATTTACAAACCGACCATATGGCAACAGCTAATCCTGAGTTGAAAGAAAAGGTGAGGGCCTTGGTGCGTGATGTCCTTGCCGCTGTGCCTGCCGAGGTCAAAGATGCGGCGCCGGTCACCGAGCATGTGGTGGTGAATTCGCTCAAGGCCAAAGCCGAAAGGGACTGGGACCGCGACGAATCGTCGAGATCGCTGATAACCGAGGACGATCTCCGCGACCTTGAGCCGGGCTCCCGTGTCCGTGTCTCTGCAGACGTCAGATTTACGCCGCTTGCCGCCGATATCGTCTCGGCCAGGAACATCCGATTGATCACGAAAGAGGCGCGGGACGCGGGCCTGAAGATCGCGACCGTCGCGATCGGGGCCGACCACGGCGGCTTTGAATTGAAAGAACAGCTCAAGGGGTATTTGTCCGACCTCGGCCTGAAAGTAAGAGACTTCGGGACCGGATCGACGGAACCGGTCGATTACCCGGATCTTGCCCACGCCGTCGCCAAGGCGGTCAGCGCCAAGCAGGCCGATGCCGGCATACTCATAGACGGCGCCGGGATCGGGAGCGCGATGGCGGCCAACAAGGTGCCGGGAATTAGGGCAGCTGCATGCTATTCCGTCCAACTGGCCCGCAATGCGCGTGAGCATAACGCCGCAAATGTGCTGACCATCGGCAGCGGTCAAAACCGCTTCGATGAGGTCAAGGCTATCGTCGAGGCCTTTTGCACGTCCGAGATAAAGGAAATTCGCCATAAGAACAGGGTTGCCAAGATCGAATCGATCGATCGGGAATACAGAAAATGACAAACGGCAATTACGACCGCCTGGTCGAGCAAATTACGGATCTGGTACTGTCCCGGCTCGGCGACGACGACAACTGTTCGTCATTTTGCGACGCGGACGTCCAGCGGATCGTCGATGCCGGTGCCTCGCGGATCGGTATCGTCCTCGGCGAGACCGCGACCGCCCATGACTGGGCAAGCCTGATCGACCATACGCTTCTAAAGCCGGAAGCAAGCGAGGCCGACATACAAAGGCTCTGCAAAGAGGCCGCCGAGTTCGGGTTCGCGTCGGTCTGCGTAAACCCTGCGTGGGTAAAAAAGGCGGCTGGTTTTCTGCAGGGAACCGGTGTCCCTGTTTGTACGGTCATAGGTTTTCCTCTTGGTGCGACACTGCCCGACGTCAAGGCATTCGAAGCCCGCCGATGCATCTTTAACGGAGCCAGGGAAGTGGACATGGTCATCAATATCGGCGCGCTTAAATCCGGCGATGACTGTGCCGTCGAGGACGACATTCGTGCGGTCGCCGCGGCCGCGCATGAGAACGGGGTGTTGTTAAAGGTCATCATAGAGACAGCGCTCCTTACCGACGAAGAAAAAGTGCGTGCCTGCCTTGCCTCGAAAAATGCCGGGGCCGATTTCGTAAAGACATCGACCGGATTTGCGAAAGGCGGTGCGACCGTGGACGATGTCGCCCTGATGCGCCGGACCGTCGGCTCGGCTCTCGGCGTGAAAGCTTCCGGCGGCGTGAAAGGGATCGAGGACGCCCGGGCGATGTTCGAGGCGGGTGCGACCCGCATCGGAGCCTCGGTCGGTGTAAAGATCGCTCAGGAAGCCTCGGGCATCACCTCCACCAGGCCGGCATCTGCCTATTGACCCTCCATCAAGCCCTACCACTCCGTGCTGTTATCACGCTGAGATAGGTGATACTGTTGTGACAGCTCATTCGACATCGGAAAATGGTTTCTTGGACCGCTTCTTGTGCCGTCTGTTGTTTTGCAACCAGACCGAACAGGAAGGATCGATGGCCGCACATCCGAAAACTACTAACCGACTTCTCGGCGCCTTAACCAAAGCCGAATTCAAGCTCATCTCTGCAAGGATGGAAGCCACGCCGCTTTCATTCGGCAAACCGATATACGAAGCCGGTGAGGCCATAAAGCGTATCTACTTTCCCGAGAGCGGCATTATCTCACTGCTTTCCGCGGTCGATGAATATTCGACCCTGGAGGTCGGCATCGTCGGCAGCGAGGGGCTTGCCGGTGTTTCGGTCTTCCTCGGCGTCGATGTTTCGCCGAACCGCGCCCTGGTCCAGGGCGTGGGCTTTGCCCATACGATGACTCCGCGTGAGTTTCTCTCGATCTGCAAGGCGAACACGAAATTCTCGCTTGCGGTGCGTCGGTTTATTCACTCGCTCCTCGCCCAGATCTCGCAGTCGGCCGTGTGCAACCGTTTTCACGTGATCGATGAACGTCTGTCACGATGGCTGCTGATGACCCAGGACCGAATGCGTGCGGACGAGTTTCAGATCACACAGGACTTTCTCGCGAACATGCTCGGCGTCCGCCGCGAAGCTGTCAACAAGGCCGCCGGGAATCTACAGGGCCGAGGATTGATCAGCTATAGCCGCGGCCACCTTAACGTGATCGACCGCCCCGGCCTCGAAGCCGCCGCCTGCCATTGCTATAAGCTGATAAGACAGGAATACGACTCGGACGGGATCTGAGGTTTCCACCCACGATCGAGACTTGACCCTTAAGACGGTGCAAATCAAAGCAAAGACGATAGTTAAGCCCCGCCGCCGACCCGATCGGCAACCGGAGTGGAAACCCGTTGGAAACCGCTTGGAAACCAGCTTGGAAACCGCTTTGGAAACTCATCAGGTATTCGCCGCAAGTGGTTGTCCCGATTGCGTTTATGGGGATCGGGAAAGCGTGGAAACCTCAGTTTTACTCAAAAAGTAATTTCCGGTTTCCAACCTTGGCTGAACACGCTCGGATTTTCCCGATCGAGCATGGTTTTCCAGGCCGGTCGAGCCTGTGCCATTGTTTTGATTTTCAAAGAACCGTGTCTCCCCGACGTGCGAACCGCCGAGAGTTTGCCGTTGCGAGTATAACACATTCTCGCATCTATGATTTGCCCGTTTTGCGAGCGGCCGCCGCGGAGTCGGCGCTTGCACGCGGGACGCGTGCGGTCCAGTCGCGGCGGCGTTTGCACGCGGGACGCGTGCGGTCCACTCGCGGTCCAGTCGAGTAGTGGCCTGCGTGTCAGTAGCCCGCACGTAAGTAAGGGCTCCGGTCGGCGATTCGGGTGTGCGGCCATAAACCTGCGTGTCGCCTTCGATCCCGTCGTTGTTGCTCCCCTTCAGGGAGCGTGTGGTTGCCTACGCCTTACCTAGGGATCCGCTCGCAAAGCCTCGCTGCTCCCTAGGCTTTATAAGTTTGTCGCCGTCGGCGACGGGAATTGCCTTTTTCGAGGGCCTCGGTAATTCATTAGTAGCCAGCACGACAGTAAGGGCTCCGGTCGGGGCTTCGAGCGATGAAAAGAGTCTTTATGCAGATAAGGGGCCGATCGGTTCTGAGCCGTGTAGCGGCGGTATGAGTGTGAGTCAGAGCTGCGTGCTAATACTGGAAGGCGGGAATTCCAGACGCGGTAGAATACTTATGTTCACACCCAAAATGCACTTGAGGAGCGTTATATTGTCTACAGCCTCTAGTTGCTGTGCATGTCACATGCCCACATTTACTGCGTAAGACGTGGAGCCGGTGAAGGGACTTGAACCCCCGACCTGATGATTACAAATCAACTGCTCTACCAACTGAGCTACACCGGCA
>JAJNPX010000271.1 GCA_021155145.1 Acidisarcina sp.
CGCATCTTTGCCGCACATGCCGCCGCTCTCGGCGTGCCTCTCGGCGACGCTGTGAGGGACATACTGCTATTGGCTCTCGACGCCAGCCCTGAGATGATCCGCTCGGTGGTCTTTGCGGCGTCAGAAATTCAGATCGGCCTCGAGACCTATCGCGACGCAGCCCGCGTGTATGCATCCGAACTCACTGAAGGGCGGATCGGCGAAAAGTTCCGGAGGCTTATCGAGGACGCGGCGGTCGAACCATCGGCTGCGAACGAGCTTGCCGCCGCGCTTCGGTCCGCTGCGGCCGGACGCGATCCATTTCGCCTCAGCGATCTTCGGTCGCGGCTTGGTATTTCGCAGCAGCGTTTTGACCGGATGGTTCGCGTGCTTTCAGCAGCCGAGGTCATCGAGATCGGCGGCGGTTCCGGGCGCTTCACCGGCACGCCGGCCTTTGCCGATCATCTCGAATATCGCCATCAGGTCGATTTCGTCGGTGTCAGCGAATCGGTAGCTTCGGCATCCACCACGCTTGATTTTCTCAAGCGCTCGTCCAAGACGATGTCCCGCGAGTATCGGCGAAAGGCCGCCGCAGGCCTCAGGGATATCTTGATCGGTTTCGACCTTCAGGAAGTGCCGCGCGCCCTGCTCGATTACCGCACGTTTCGCGACCGCTATAAGGGAATGGAAGATCACGAGGTGCGTTCCGCCCTGGCCGAAGACCCGGACCGCATCGCACTGCCTCTGATCTCGCACGTCGCGACGCTTGCGGATTACATCCCGCTTTTGGGCAGCGAGATCGACCGTGAGCGGGCCGTCGTCGGGCGTGGATTTACCGGCAGGTCGTATCGCGATGAGGATGAGGTCGCGTGGATCGCCGCCGAGATAGATTCAAAGCTCGAGGCAGATCCCGAACTCACCCTCGAGTGGTGCGGCGTGATCGGGTCGGCCGCCGAGCAGATCGGCCTTGAGAACTACCGCATCTGGCTGATCGCTCCCGAAGGGTTCTCGCCCGGCGCACTCGACATTCTCTCAGAGCGCGGGGGCATCGGCACCAGCCGGCGCCAGCTCGACCTGCTCCGCGAATATCTCAATGCCGGCCGTACCGTTGAGAATGCGGGCAAGGACTATGAACTCGTGATCCCGGCGGGCGACGATTCCGAGATCATCGCCGCACATGCTCTCGACGAGATCGCACGGCGGTACAACTACCCCGCAAAGGCCCTCAACCAGGCAAAGACCGCACTCGTCGAGGCGTGCATCAACGCGGCCGAACACGGCCTCTCACCCGACGGGAAGATCTATCAGAAGTTCAGCTTCTTTCCCGAGCAGCTGATCGTCACCGTCTCCAACCGCGGCATCCGCCTGGGCGACAAGCTCCGCGAGGTGCCGGAGACCGAGATCGATGCCGGCGAGACGCGCCGCGGATGGGGACTCAAGCTGATCCGCCAGCTTATGGATGACGTGCGCGTCGAGGCCGTCGATGACGGCACACGGATCGTCATGACCAAGAAAATGGCGTGAGGCGTTCGACAAGCCTTACTTTCCCTTGGGCGATAAATAATAGAACGAGCTGAATCGACGCACAGCCGTTTTCCGTTTAAACTGACCGCATAGCGATGGCTCCCGCAAAGCCGAATCTATGATTTGCCCCGAGTGCGGCAGTTTAACTTCCAACGATCAGGCATTCTGCACGAACTGCGGCGCCTTTGTGCGTTCAAGGTTTGGAAAGATCCTGGTCCACGAGCCCCCGGCCGCTCCGCCGGTCCCGCTCGCCGATACACGGCATGAGATCGCACCGGCCGATGCTCTCGACGAGATCGAATGGTCCGCGGTCGAATCTGACCTTGAACCCGACCGTCCCGACGCTGAACTGTGGCCGCAGGAAACCGTCTTCGTGCCGACCATTGACGAGGCACCCGCAAGTACTTCGACCGAGATACCTGCGGCGGATACGGTTTTCGAGGACGATCACGCCGATGATTTCTTTGAACAGAGCCTTTCGGGCCGTATCCGGCGAGAGGACCTCGATGCCGAAGAGCCAATACCCCATCAAGAATATCCGCCGGTTGAGCAGCACGGCGATGCGGATGAGATAGGCCGCGTCACCGCCGAAGTGCTTTCCCCGGCGACGCTCATGGAGCTGCGGACGGAAAGCTTTCCGGATAATGCAGCATTGGCACCGGCCGCGCCGCTTTCACGACCGGCCTCGCGCCGCCTCGGGGCAAAGCTGGCGATGCTTGCCTATCTGCTTACGCTGCCGCTCGTATTCGCGGGCGGTATCTGGCTCGGTTCGCTCTATTCCGAACTTCGCGGCCTGCCGATGCCGTCCAATACGGATGTTCCTCCGGTCGGGCTCGCTCCGTCCGCGCCCGTTCCGCCGCCCGGAATGGCGTTTGTCCCCGGCGGCGAATTCCTGATGGGAAGTGACCTCGGCGATCCGCTCTCCCGGCCCGCGCACTTAGTTAATGTCGGGCCTTTCTTTATGGATCGGTTCGAGGTGACGAACGCAGATTTCGCCGCGTTCATCAAAGCGACGGGGCAGCGGCCGCCCGATAGCTGGAAAGACGGGATGCCCGAGGGTGAAGCGGTTCGGCTGCCAGTTACGGGCGTTACGTGGTATCAGGCGGCCGAGTATGCCGCATGGGCCGGCAAGCGCCTGCCGACCGAGGCCGAATGGGAATTTGCCGCACGCGGTACCGATGGCCGGATCTATCCGTGGGGCGATGAATGGGACCCGAAGCGCGCCAATGTTGACGGGGCCTCGCGCGGAGTCCGCCCGGGCAGCACCTCTGGCGCCTCGCCTTTCGGGATCTACGATATGAGCGGCAATGCCTGGGAATGGACCTCTAGCGACGCGCGGCCTTATCCCGGCGGCAAACAGGTTCCGTGGTCGCGGCTCCGGCTTAAGGTGATACGGGGCGGCAACTGGCAAAGCGGCGAACGGGCGGCCGCCGCGATCTTTCGCGGTTACTACGGCGCCGAGGGCGAAAGGGATTATAGCGGAACCAGCTTTCGGTGCGTCAAGGATATTCCTGAGTTGCGATGAGGTTGATTGGCAGGTTGGCGGTGTTGGGGTTCATGACGGCGGTGCTTTTCGCCGCGGGAACTCTGGCGCAGGGAGGTGACGGGCGGAGCGACACGGCCACCGTGACAAGACGTGCCGCCAGGTCTGCCGAACGAACTCCGCGAAAACCGAGACGTACATACGTTCGGCCCGCCCGCCCGAGGCCGGTACCCATGGGCCGCGTCGCTCTCTTGGTGAACGAGGGCGAAAGCATCATCGAATTGAGGCGGATCGACGCCGAGGGCATTCAGGAGATCGTCAAGGTCCCGAGGAATGCATCGTCGCTGATCGTCAGAAAGCTGCCCGCCGGACTATATTTGGTCATAGCCTCGAAGCCGGGCTTTTTCGAGGAGAAGCGCGAATTCGAGATCGAAAAAGGAAAGCGGAATCGAGTCGATATCGTGCTTCGGCCAAAACTCGCGGCGCTCACCGTGAGCGCAAATGTCGCCGATGCAAGGATCACCATCCCGAAGGTCGGCGTATTCGACGCGCCCGTGGTCAAGCGGCTGGTCGAGCCCGGAAAGTACACCATCGACGTGCGGCGAAGAGGCTACCATCCGGCACAGGTATCGGTGGAATTAAGGTCGCCGGGAAGCGAAGAGATACTGAAAGTCATTCTCGAACCGCTCCGTATCGATTCCGTCCTCGACCTTGCTACCGAAAATGTCGACCGTGGAAACTTTGCAGAGGCTCTCGAACTCACCAATGAGGTGCTCGATCTGAACGCCGCACATGCGCGTGCAAATTTTGTGTTCGGGCTGATCGGGTTCCGGCGCGGCGACCCGGCATCGATCGCCTATTTTCTCAAAGCGGTCCGAAATGGTATCGCCGCCCGCTTTCCCGTCCGCCTGTTGACGGACCCGCCCGGCGGCACGCTTCAAAATGCCGACCTTTACATCGATCGCGACGGCGTTCGGTTTCGCAGCGATGAGAAAAAGGGCTTTGACATCTTTATAAAGCGGTCTGATATAAAGATCCTGCAGCCTTCAAAGATAGACGGCCTTGCCGGTCTCGACCTCATCGGGGCCAGCGATTTTCACGGCCGCCCGATCGAACCGCATTTCACGATCCTATCGCAGAATGCCGAATCAGGCCCTGAAAATGGGGCTTTCGGCTGTCGGCGGCAGGCCGGGCCGCGTACCTGCACGACCGACATCGACATTCTCTTCAGGCTCCTGTCGGACTGGCGGTCAGATGCACCACCCGCCGGTTAGGGTCGCCTGTGGAAAAAGTTGTTGTTTTCTTTCGGACATTATGTTAAACAATAGCTTAAGTAGTTCCAATACCTTAGACATCTAATCAAGAAACAGGAAGATCAGGATCATCGATATGCTCGATAACGACGTTGTTGCGGCTGTCATGCCGGCGGAGACGTATGCGGCCCGTGAAGCCTCGATTCTCTCTCCCGCGGCCGGTGTCGCTACGGTTTTTGCCGGCGATTATCTGAATAAGCTCACGGGCGAGTCGGTCGAGCGCGAGTGCCGTGCAAAGATCGCCTCGGGTGCGAAAGAGTTGATAGTCAATTTCTCGCGGACCGAGATCGTGAACAGTATCGGTGTTTCGATCCTTTTAGGAGTTATCGACGCGGCACGCTCCTGCGGGGCCCGCGTGGTTTTTGCGGATGTTAACGAGAATACGGCCGAGCTGTTCGAGATGCTCGGGCTGACCAAGCACGTGCAGATCGTCTGACCTTAGAATTTCTCCCCGCACCACCGAATTGGACAAAAACACAGAAAGATCCGACGAGCCAAAAAGCCGGCCCGATGAGCGCAGCAAATTGATCCACGCTTTTGGAGCGCTCGCCGATCTGGGCGCCGAGGTGGCGAACAAGGGCAGTTTTCAGGACACCGTCCGGACATCGCTCCACCTGCTGCTAGGGTCTCTGGGTATTATGCGCGGCGGCGTCGCCCGCTATTCCCGATACGAGAACGAACTCTCGATGGTCGCGATGCGCGGCCTCGGCGAACATTTTCCGCTGGTTCTGGGCATCGCTCTGGAAGACGAACGCCAATTCGAGCTGTCGGGTATCGCCGCTCTCGATCTTTCGCATGTTCGTACGCTCCCGTTCTTTCAGGCCCATTGCCGGAGCATCGAGCGTGCCCGCATCGAGCGCATCGTGCCGCTTGTCATCCGCGGCGAACTCACCGGTGCCGTCTTCGTCGGTGAAAAGGCGAGCGGCGAGCCTTACTCGGGTCACGACCTTGACATCGTCTGTGCGATGGCCCGCCACATCGGCGTCGCTATCTCTCAGCGCAACCTGCTCACCGAGCTCGAACGCCGCGCCGACGAGAACCGCAAACTCTATGACGAGATGCGGACCACCTATAAAGATACGGTCAAGGCATTTGCGGCCGCCATCGACTCGAAAGACAAGTACACCAAGGGCCACTCGGTCCGCGTCGGAAAGTATACCGAGATAATCGCCCGCGAACTCGGCTGGGCCGACGACGAGATCGAGGGTGCGGCGGTCGCGGGTTACCTGCACGATGTCGGGAAGCTCACGGTCGAACGCAAGATCATAAACGCGCCGTACCGTATCGACGCGAAGGAATCAAAGGAATTGAACCGCCATCCGTCGGTCGGGTACGAGATACTTTTGCCGATCCATCATCCTTACGCGGATGTTCCGCTCGCCGCCAAATATCATCACGAACGCCTCGACGGACGCGGCTACCCTGACGGCCTCTACGACCGCGAGATACCGTACATCGCCAAGATCGTCAACCTCGCCGATTCGTTCGACGCGATGACCACCGACCGCCCATACAAACGCCGCCGCCCGGCCAACGAGGTCTTCGAAGATCTGCTGCGAAACTCGGGCAAGCAGTTCGCACCTGATATCACCTCCGCGCTGTTTCGCGGCATCCTGCGCGAGGCCACCGGCGAATCCAAAGAAAAGCGCTTTCGCCGCCTCCTCGGGCGCGAATATATGGAAGCCGAAAACCTCGTCCCCCTCGTCCAGCACGCCCTCGACAACATCGGCTCTACTCAGTCCATAACTCTAACCGTATAACTGACGTCTCCACGAGTATCGTCGCTGGAGACAGAAGTTACGCA
>JAJNPX010000276.1 GCA_021155145.1 Acidisarcina sp.
ATCCTATACGCCGGATTCCTCAAAAGACAACAACACAAGGACCAATAGAAATACCAACGTGAACAGCGAAACGAATAAGGCCAAAGGCTTTAACGGAAATTTGCCCGAGGGATTCACCCCGCCCACCGATGACGCGGGCCGGCTCCTTTTGAAGGAGTACGGCGCAGTATTCGTTACCCGGGGCGGTGCCATCCCGCCGAAAAAGGTCGTCTTTCGCGATCAGGCCGAGGTCACGGCCTTTCAGGGCTCGCTAAAGACGTCGAGCGAGACGATAGGCACCTTTAGGCTCGAACTCCAGGCGCCCGCCATGGAGGGACTGAGAAAGGCCATCGCCGACGCGAGGGCCTCGGGCCTTTCGATAACGCCGCGCGACAAGGACTCGGCCAAGCGGACCTATGACGAGACGATCGAGCTTTGGAAAAGCAGGGTCGACCCGGCATTAAAACACTGGGTCGGCAAGGGCCGGTTGACGCAGGCACAGGCCGACAAGATCCGAAACCTTTCGCCCTACGAACAGGTACCCGAGGTCTTGAAACTAGAGGCGGACGGCATTTATTTCGCCAAAGACCTCTCCAAATCGATCATCTATTCGGTGGCTCCGCCCGGCACGTCCCAGCACCTCTCGATGCTGGCGATTGACGTCAACGAGCACGAAGACCCAAAGGTACGCGCGGTACTCGCCGCAAACGGATGGTTTCAGACGGTCGTCTCCGACCTGCCGCACTTTACGTATTTGGGCGTGGCCGAATCTGAACTTCCCGGTCTGGGACTAAAAAAGATGAACAGCGGCGGGCGTGATTTCTGGGTGCCGGATATATAGGCAATAGAAAAGAGGGAAAAGTGGTACACCCGGCAAGATTCGAACTTGCGACCCTCTGATTCGAAGTCAGATACTCTATCCAGCTGAGCTACGGGTGCATCCAAACGAAAGTTTAAGTTGGCGGTCAGCGTTTTGCAAATTTATTTCGGAGATCCGGTGGCCGCCGGCTCGGGCATCTTTTGAATACCGGCGCGAACGTACCTTACGACCTCGCGGATCTGTGCCTCGCTCAGCTTGTCCTTGAACGACGGCATTCCCTCGTCCTCGACGCCGTTATAGACGTAGCCGATGATCTTGTCGTCCGAGAAAGCTTTGATCTTCGCAGAGGTAAGATCGTCGGCGTTCAGCGACTTTCCCTCGATCGTCACTTTGCCACCGGTACCGTCCTCTTTGTGGCAGATCGCGCAATTCTGCTTGAATATCTTTCGCCCCTCGGCCAGCTCGTCCGGCGGGGTGGCCGGAGCCGTTGCCGCCGGAACAGCGGCGTTCTGGTTTGTGTTTACGGCTGTATTGGTCTGCCCCGTGTCGCCGCAGCCGACGACAAAGGCAGCGGAAACTAACGCAATTAGATACGATCGTGTTTTCATAAAAGTGGAGTCCGCGTATTATCCTGAAGTTAGGCGATTCTAACCTATCGGAACGACCTGAAGCAATGGACGTCAAACCCTCACTTATCGACGGCAAATGGATGACGAGCGACGATCGATTCGAGGTTCGGTCACCATTCTCCGGAGAGCTGATCGCGGAAGTCTCGCTTGCCGGTGACGATCAGATCGAGATGTCGTTGGTTGCCGCAAGATCCGCCGCGGCGAAGATGCGCGGCCTGGCGCGCTTTCAGATCGCGAAAGCTCTGAATGCGATATCGAGCGGCATCGCGTCACGCAAAGATGAATTCGCAAGGACCATCGCACTGGAATCCGCTAAACCCCTGATCTACGCCCGCGGTGAGGTGGAGCGAGCGATCGCGACCTTCGCATTGGCGGCCGGCGAGGCGGAACGCTCGGCTGGCGAGATCGTTCCGATCGATGTCCAGGCCAGTGGAAAAGGGAAGTGGGGACGAACGCTCCGCGTGCCGCGTGGGGTCGTCTATGGCATCACGCCGTTCAATTTCCCTCTCAATCTGGTCGCCCACAAGGTCGCTCCCGCTCTTGCGTCCGGAAACTCGATCATCGTCAAACCCAGCCCGCGGACGCCGCTCACGGCAATTCTGCTGGGCGAGGTCTTTCTCGAGAGCGGCCTTCCCGCAGGTGCACTTCAGGTCCTTCACGTCGATCTCGAAAAGATCGCCAGGATCGTTTCTGATGACCGCATTGCGATGGTCTCGTTTACCGGAAGTGCAGCAGTGGGCTGGGAGCTAAAGGCGAAAGCCGGGAGAAAGCCCGTCACGCTCGAACTCGGCGGCAACGCACCGGTAATTGTCGACGAAAGCGCCGAGGCGGAACGATCCGTCTCAAGGTGCGTGACCGGTGCTTTCGCCTATTCCGGCCAGGTCTGCATCTCGGTCCAGCGGCTGTTCATCCACGAAAATATAGCCGATGACTGGGTATCATCGTTCTTGTCCCAAGCCGCAAAACTTCGCCGGGGCGACCCGCTCGACGAAAAGACCCAGATCTCCGTGATGATCGATGAGAAGGCCGCACAAAGGATCGAAAAATGGGTCTCGGACGCGGTCGATAATGGGGCCGAACTGCTCCTGGGCGGTCGCCGCGACGGCACCTACTACGAGCCGACGATCTTGACGAACACGGACCCCGAATTTTCCGTCGTCGCTGAAGAGGCATTCGCCCCGGTCGTCGTGATCGAGCGTTTCCAACGGTTCGAGGACGCCGTCGAAATGTCGAACAACTCGAAGTACGGCCTGCAGGCCGGTGTGTTTTCGAACGATCTGCGAAATATCGAATATGCCGAGCAGTCACTGGAGTTTGCGGGCGTGATCGTCAACGACACGCCGATCTTCCGGGTCGATAATATGCCCTATGGCGGATGGAAGGAATCGGGTTTTGGCAGGGAGGGCGTCCGGTACGCCATGGACGAAATGTCCGAATTGAAACTGATAGTTCACGAAAGGTTGAAAGCATGAAGATCGAAAGAACGGATAGGGGACGAATCGCTCGGCGAGCGATATTTCTGGCAGCGATGACGTGCCTTTTCGCTTTAGCGGCGACGGCACAGCCGGCCACACTGCAGCTTGGGGTCAAGGACGTCGTCGATGTCACCCGCGATGGCCGCGGCGTACCGTATATTACGGCAAAGAACGAAGACGATCTTTATTTCGTTCAGGGTTACGTGACCGCGGGCGACCGCCTATGGCAGATGGACCTGATGCGCCGGGTGGCGCGGGGCGAGACCGCCGAGATATTCGGAAAGGCGACACTTGAAGAAGATAAACGCTGGAGGCGTTTCGGGTTTTCGGCGGTCGCCGACGAGAGCCTGAAGTACCTCTCCCCGGAACTTCGAGCGGCGCTTGAGAGCTATTCGGCCGGGGTCAACGCCTATATCGGATCTCTACCCGACGATAAACTACCGGTCGAGTTTCGCCTCCTTCAATATAAGCCCCGAAAGTGGATGCCCGCCGATTCGCTGATAATCGGCAAGATCCTTGCGGACGCTCTTAGCTCCACGTGGAGGCTCGATCTGCTGAAAGCATCGATGGCCTCGCTGCCAAAGGACAAATACGACGACCTCGCGAACGTCCGGTCAGAGTATGACGTCGTACTTTTTGGAAAGGATGTTGAGACCAAGAATGCGATGGCGGCCGATACTTCAGTAAAGATCGGGCACGATCTTCTCTCAAAGGCCGACCGTATCCAGAGCGACCGCCGGGCCTCGCTGGATCGAGTCGGGTTTTATGCCGAGGAGCTCGCCGCGAGCAACAACTGGGTGATCTCGGGCAAGCGGACCGCTGACGGCAAGCCGATCCTCGCCAACGATCCGCACTTGCGCCCATCCGCACCCGGGATCTGGTATCTGACTCATCTCGAGTCCCCGGCGGTCCGTGTCGCCGGGGTCACGTTCCCGGGTGTTCCCGGGATCGTGCTCGGGCACAACGAGCGGATCGCGTGGGGCGCAACGAACGTCGGCCCCGACGTTCAAGACCTTTACCTGGAGACCATGAATGAAGCGGGTGAGGTAAAGACCCCCGATGGTTGGGCAAAGCCCGGTTATCGAAAAGAGACCATCCTCGTGAGGACAAATCCCCTGAAGCCCGACACCACCCCTGAGGTGATGGACGTTATCGAGACGCGCAACGGCCCCGTGATCCTCGAGGACGGAGCAAAGCGCTACTCGCTTCGCTGGACCGCGCTTGACCCGAAGAACAACGATTTTGCCGCCTTCTTCCTGCTCAACCGGGCACGAAGCTGGACCGAGTTTCGCAGTGCTCTTTCGACGTACCGAGGGGCATCACAAAATTTTGTTTACGCGGATGTCGATGGCAAGATCGGATGGCAGATCGCCGGTGCAATACCGATCAGAAGAACGGGCGACGGCTCGCTGCCATATGACGGATCGACCCGCGATGGCGACTGGACCGGCATTATCCCCTTTGACGAGCTCCCGAGCGTCTTCGATCCGCCCGGCGGTTTCATCGTGACGGCGAATCAGCGCACCGTGGGATCGGATTATAAATATCCGCAATTAGTACGCGAATTCGCTCCTCCGTGGAGGGCCCGCCGCCTGTACGACCTGCTCAGCTCGCAGCGAAGATCGACGGTTAAGACGGTGGAAGATGCTCAGTTCGATGCATTCAACCTTCCGCTTTCCGGCCTTGCCGCCGAGATCGTCAAGCAGTCCGCCGCCCGTCCGGAGACCGTCGAAATGCTTCGCGGGTGGGACGGCGTGATGGCACCCGATTCGCGAGCCGCTCTCTATGTGAATGAGATCCGCGAGTGCCTGGCTAAGAAGATCGCCGATGAGAATGCCCCCGCTCCGGCGTACCTGATCCGCGAACGCGTTCTGCACTGGGCGATAAAAGAAAAGGCAGCCAGGTGGCTTCCAAAAGCGTTTTCCGACTACCCGACGTTCATCCGGTCTTGTGACGAGGATGCAGAGGCATCGCTGGGTAAGCGGTTCGGTGCGGATCGTTCAAAATGGACCTGGGGAGCCATCTCTGCGGCCCGCCTCGCACACCCCCTGGCAGGGGTTCCGCTGATCGGCGGACAGTTTGCCACGCCATCGAAGCCACTGTTTGGCAGCGGGCAGACGCCGAACGTTGCTTCGGCGGTGTCCATGCGGTTCATCGCCACGCCCGGAAACTGGGATGACACCCAGCTGATAATTCCCCTCGGGCAGAGCGGAGACCCCAAGTC
>JAJNPX010000298.1 GCA_021155145.1 Acidisarcina sp.
CCGCTTTCAACCTCATCGATACGACGCTCAACCTCAACTTTCCAAGCCTCGTCGACCTCCGCGTGTGATGAAGAGATGCTTTCGAGGAGGTGATCAATCAGCTCAAGCTTCATATCGATAGGCAACGAATCAACGACGTCCATTATTTCCGACGTTTGTGTGTTCATAAGCTTTCCTCTTGTTGATCATGACGCATCGAACTCGCCACCCGGCTACGCAGACGGTTCTGACATTGCGCCATTGCGGTTCCGCGTTATCTGGACGATCGAGCCGTTGCCGTTGGGGCCGTATTTGACCTCGCCGGCTTTGGTGACGTTGTACCAGAATTTTTGCATATCCCAGGCGGCGGTGGGGCAGCGCTCGGCGCAGAGGCCGCAGTGGAGACAGACGTCCTCATCCTTGACCATTACGCGGGCGGTTTGCGGCACGGGTTCCGAGACGTAAAGATCCTGCGTCAGGTTCAATGCCGGAACTTTTAGGTGCTTTCTCAGCTCCGGTTCTTCTTCATTTGCCGTGAAAGTGATGCAACTTGTCGGGCAGATATCGACACACGCATCGCACTCGATGCACTTCGGAGCGTAGAAGACCGTCTGTACATCGCAGTTCAGGCATCGCTGTGCCTCTTCGTATCCGGTGAGCCGATCAAAACCGAGTTCGACCTCTTTCTTGCGGTCCCTCAATGTGTACTCTTTCGGAGCCTGCGGTACGGCGTATCTTGGGTCGTGATCGATCTCGCTGTCGTACGCCCATTCGTGGATGCCCATCTTCTGCGAGACGAGATTCACCATCGGCGGCAGGCGATTTGTGAGCAGATTCTTCCCATTGCAAAGCAGGTCGATCGATACGGCCGCCTGATGTCCGTGTGCGACCGCTGTTATGACGTTCTCCGGGCCAAAGGCAGCATCGCCGCCAAAAAAGACTCGCGGGTGCGTCGATTGAAATGTGGTCTTGTCAACGACCGGCATTTCCCATTTATCAAAATCGATACCGAGATTTCGCTCGATCCACGGGAAGGCATTCTCCTGGCCGACCGCGATCAGGACGTCGTCCGCGGGATAGAAGGCCTCCGGTTCGCCGGTCGGTATAAGGCTGCGCTTGCCATTCTCGTCGTACTTTGCCTCGACCTTTTCGAAGGTCATTCCCACCAGTCGGAACCCAGTCGCTATCGCTCCCGGTTCTGACCCGTTGCCCTCAACTTTCTCGACGACGAAGGATTTGGGGACGTGGTTGTCGATGATCGGGATGTCCTCGTGCTGTGCGTCCTCTTTTTCCCAAGGGCTCGCCTTCATCGTCGCGAACGGCGAACGCACGATCACCTTTACGTCCTCGCCGCCGAGCCGCCGGGCCGTGCGGCAGCAATCCATCGCCGTGTTTCCGCCGCCGAGCACGATCACTCGTTTGCCGATCTTGTCCGTGTGTTCAAACGCGACGCTGCCGAGCCAGTTGATGCCGATGTGAATGTTCGCGTCGCCTTCCTGACGGCCCGGAAGGTCGGGCAGGTCGCGGCCTCGCGGTGCTCCCGTACCGACAAAAATGGCGTCGTAATCCTGTTCGAGCATCTCTTTCATGCTCGAAACGTAGTGCTTGAAATGCGTATGTATGCCGAGGTCGAGGATGTAATCGACCTCTTCCTCGAGCACTCGTTCGGGCAGGCGAAATGCAGGTATCTGCGAACGCATGAACCCGCCGCCCTTTATCTGCTCGTCAAAGAGATGTATCTCATATCCGAGCGGGGCAAGGTCACGAGCGACCGTCAAGGACGCCGGCCCGCCGCCGATCAGAGCGATCTTCTTGCCGTTCGGCTTGAAGGGCGCCTGCGGCATCAGGTGTTTTACCTCGTCCTTGTTGTCGGCCGCCACGCGCTTCAGACGGCATATCGCGACCGGCTCTTCTTCCACGCGGCCCCGCCGACATGCGGGTTCGCATGGGCGGTCACAGGTGCGGCCAAGTATGCCTGGAAATACGTTAGAGTCCCAGTTGATCATGTATGCGCCGGTGTAATCGCCCGCCGCGATCAGCCTTATATACTCAGGCACCGGCGTATGCGCCGGACACGCGTACTGGCAGTCGACAACTTTGTGAAAATATTCCGGATCGGCAATGTCGGTAGGTTTCAATTTATTTACCTTCCCAAGGTCAGCAGTCGTTATTTCATCAACAAAATGATAGTTGATGTTGGCGGCGTTTGCTAGGGAAATCGGGACACCCCGGCGAACGCTCTAACGAACGGCGTTTCTGCAACTTTCTGCAGCCGCTCTACGTCCTATCACCAGAAAGACATCTATGGGATGTAAAGAAGTACGGTTTACCCCGCCCTATCCCAATTTCAGAACGGACTGTCACGGGGAGTGCGCGCGTTGGATAAGTTTCGGTCTAAAATCAATCCACGTATCTTATCCAGCGGGCCCGGGATCTGGCAGTTTTTTTGGAGGACGTTCAAGATGAAGAATTTGGCGATGTTTGCACTTTGTCTGTCGCTAGCGGCCGCATCGATCGTCCTTGGCCAAACCCGTACCCGGCGTCAGCCCTCGATCAAGGGCGGTGCCGCAAAACCGGCGGCTGCGAAAAAGGCGCCGGCGATAAAGAAAACGAACCCCGGCGCCGAAGAGCCTTCGTCGGGTCCGCCTCCTCCTCCGCCCACGGTGAGCGATGAGGAGATCCTGATCGACACAAACCTCGTCACGACGCCGGTGACGGTCCTTGACCGCGACGGCCGTTTCATCCCCGGGCTTCAGAAAAAGGATTTCAAGATCTTTGAGGACGGCGTACCCCAGCGCGTCACGCATTTTCTTTCCGAGGAACAGCCATTCACCGTCATCCTGATGATCGACATCAGCCCGTCGACGCGTTACAGCATCGACGATATCCGCTATGCCGCCGTGACATTCGTAAATCAGCTCCGGCCGGAAGATAAGGTGATGGTCGTGAACTTTGACCGTCAGGTGCGAGTAATGACCGAGCCGACCAACGATAAAAAGGCGCTCTTTACCGCCATCTACAGATCTCAATTCGGCAGCGGCACGAGCCTCTACGAAGCAGTGGATGCGGCAATCAATATGGATTTTGTTCAGAGCCCGGGCCGCAAGGCTGTCGTGATCTTCACGGACGGCGTCGATACAACGTCGCGGCAGGCTACATACGAGAGCACGGTCTCGGCGGTCGAAGAAGTCGATGCACTCGTTTATCCCATCCGCTACAACACGCAGGTAAAGACCGATCAGGCCTCAAAGGGCACGCCCCCGAGGGATCTGCCCGCCAACCTGCTCGCACAGCTCGGCCGCGGCCAGACCGACATCGAATACGAAACGGGCCGCAGATATCTGAACACGATCGCCGAGAGCAGCGGCGGCAGGATATTCGATGCCGAGTCGATCGCCAACCTCGAATCTGCCTTCAAGGGCGTCGCCGATGAGCTTCGCCAGCAGTATGCCGTGGGCTATTACCCCGACGACACAGGCAAACCCGGAGACCGCAAGAAGATAAAGATAGAGGTGATCGGCCGCCCCAAGGCCGTCGTGCGTTCAAAGACGACTTACGTTATCAAGGGCGAACCATCTCCGGGTCCGATCTCCGGACAGTCGGGCAACTGAAATTCAGGATCATTTATATGAAGCGGGCGAAGAATGTATCCTTTAAGGATGCTGATTCGCCTGATGGTCTTTTTGATGGTCTCGGCCGCGGCGGTGAATGCCCAGGATTTTGTCAGGGTCAAAGATCATCAATTCATTCGCGATGGCCGCCCGTACTATTTCGTCGGTACGAATTATTGGTACGGAAGCCTGCTCGGCCTTGATCGAGACAAGCGGCGGGGCGTCGGCCGCCTTCGCAGGGAACTTGACCTCTTGCGGGGCAGCGGCATAACCAACCTGCGGCTTATGGCCGGTGCCGAAGGGAGCGGGCCGCTCAACGGAGTAGCTCGTGTCGGGCCGCCGCTTCAACCGCGGCAGGGGCAGTTCGACGAGGGCGTGCTGGACGGCCTCGACCTCGTGCTCGCCGAGATGTCGAAACGCGGCATGCACGCCGTCATCTTCTTTTCAAATAACTGGGAATGGAGCGGCGGCTTTCAGCAGTATCTCATCTGGAACAAGGTCATCTCGGACGAATGGCTCACCCGAAAGCCATCCTGGGACGAGCTTCGCGACAATGTTGCGATGTTTTACTCGTGCGCCCCGTGCAAGACCGCATACCGGCGTCAGGCTGAAACCGTGCTCGCACGCCGGAACAAGATCAACGGGCGCCGATACGCCGATGACCCGACGATTTTTGCATGGGAGATCGCCAATGAACCGCGCCCGATGCGGCCTGCTGCAAATGAGCATTACAAGGATTGGATCGCCGCGACAGCCGCATCTATAAAGCGGGCGGCCCCGCGGCAGCTTGTCACCGTAGGCCACGAAGGCCGGATCGGGACCGAATCGCTAAAGCTCTTTGAAGAGGTACATGCCGACCCGAACATCGATTATCTTACGATCCATATCTGGCCGAAGAACTGGGGATGGTTTGCTGAGGGCAAACTCGCCGACGAATATCAGAAAGCCGAATCGGAGACCGTAAAATACATCAACGAGAACCTTGCTGTTGCGGTAAAGCTCGACAAACCGATGGTCATAGAGGAATTTGGATTGCCGCGCGACGGCCAGTCTTTTGACCCCGCATCGACGACCACATACCGCGACCGCTATTTCGCGACAGTCTTTTCATTCGTGCGTAAATATTCGAATATCGCCGGTGCAAATTTCTGGGCATTTGGCGGCACTGCACGTCCTAAGAGAGGTCAGCCCTTTTGGAAGGCCGGTGACGAGTTCATGGGCGATCCGCCGATGGAAGAACAGGGCCTCAACTCTGTTTTCAGCTCAGACAGCTCTACATTGAAGCTGATAAATGCCGAGGCAAAACGAATCTCGGCCCGGTAGGTCATATAAGTTGACACGCCCTTTCGCCTCTGTTAATTTTCAGCCGTTCCCAAGATCAGCCCACATAATTGATGCTCGAAATAATTTAGTCCGAGGAGTGTATTCCCCTATGTCCATAATGTCCTACAAAGAGTGGAAATCGCGAACGAGTGCCGCGTTCAAGCCGCGAAGCAAAGAGTTAAAATATCTCGACGCATGCATAAAGGAGTACGACAGGAACCGCGGTTCCCGGCCGCATTTTGACACGATCGTCTGGGCCTATCAGGCCTGGGTCGCCACAAAAACGAACTCGGAACTATCGGTCCGTAATAAGAGCGGGGCCGTTTCCGACCTGCTCGCCCAGATCGTGGCTTTTCGCGATGCCCATATGCCGTTCGCGCATCAAGGCGGCAGCCCGCTCCGGTCTAATGCACTCCTGCGCGACATTAAAGAGGGTGCAAAACTGCTCGGTGAGGGAAAACTGAAGCCGCAGGTAAAAGTGCATATTCCCGAGGCGGTCGTGGACTCCGGCAAAGGCAAGGGTTCAGTCGTGTGGGAAGACTTTGAGGCCAGCCAGCTAACCAAGGCCCGCAAGGGGTGGTCGGATGCGTTCGACGCCGCAAAGCTCGCCTACGAGTCGATGCTCTTCAAGATCGGCAACGACACGAATGAGCAGATCCGTTTTCAGCGTTGGTTCGGCAACCCGACCCGCGAGGCTATCAACACCGTCCGCGAAGGGACACGGAAGATGTGGAATACGTTCCAGACCAGCCCGGTCACGATCGTGCTGCATGAGGATATCATCCTCCATTACGTGCAGGACGGCAGCCCGTTCGGCGAGATGGAGGAGGGCAGCTTTGGCGGCAAGGATGTCTATGGCTACGTCTGGAACCACAAGGCCGGCTCGGGATACCGCGTGATCATGGGCCAGTGGTTCCTTGCCGATCCCGATCCGATCGACGGCGCCGCCGAGACCGTCTATCACGAACTCTCACACAAGGTACTCGGAACCGTCGATCATATTTACGGAAAGATCCAGTCGCGCGGCCTGGCCGCCTCGCAGCAGCGATTGGCCCTCACCAACGCCGACAACTGGGCGTGGTTCGCGATGAGTTTCCTAAAATACATCTAGCCTCCAGCGTCAACTCATCCGCAAACAAAAGAAGGCCTCCGGAATTGCTTCCGGAGGCTTATCGGTACAAGGCGTGCAATCAAACACTAGAAGTCAAACCTTGCACCGAACTGGATGATCCGCGGGTTCGCGGCAGCCCTCGTCGCCGTGATCAGACCAAAGTTGTTGCTGTTGATGTTAAGGTCAGCAGTCTGCGATAGGACGGCCCTGTTCCTTTGCTGAAAATTCAGGATCTCGAATCCAGGATTTTCAACGAAAGTTAGCGCTTCGTAAATAAGCAAGCGTTATGCCAGCAGGGCGTGGATATAAGAACCG
>JAJNPX010000306.1 GCA_021155145.1 Acidisarcina sp.
TGAGCTTTGCCGTGATCGGAACTACGATCTCACCGCCGCTCGTCACATTAAATACGCCGCCATCCTTCGGATGAGCCTCGAGGTTCGGATCTTCAAATATCCAGAGCTGATATGCCTCTTGATTGGCGTCGTTGACCGGCAACCCGCGAAAGGTCATATAACCCTGCTGTTTTGAATCGCTCCAAACCACCTCTCCGGAGACGCCCTCGGTGTCCTTTACATTGCCTTTGGTCCACTCGGCGCGTTTCAGATCGGTCGCCTCGGCGATCAGGCGGTCTCGCTTCTGAGCAAGTGTCTCTTCCGGGGTCGGCTTTGGCGTCAATTGCTGCACCTTCGCCTGCAGTTCTTCGATCCGGTTCTGGTTGTAATAGAAAGAAACGGCGAGAAGAATGCATGCCGCCGCCGCGGCTGCCCATCCGAACCAGTCGAAGATCGAACGCCTCGCCTTTGGCTCTTTCCACTGAAAGGCCTGTGTCGGCTGGTCGTGAATGCTCTCGCCGCTCGTACCTGCGGCACCCGCAAAATATTCGTCAGCCGTCCTTCTCAGTTTTGCTTCAAGATGGGCGGGCATCCGCTCGAATCTTGTCTCCGAAAGCGCGATGGCCGCTGCCGTCATTTCCAGCGAGTGCGCATCCGTACTGCTATTCGCACCTTCTTTCGAAAGCTCCCCGAGCTGCTTTGCCTCATCATCCGTGAGGCCAAAGATAGCCTGGTCGCATAGCAGGTCGAGAAGTTTATCGTCCATACCGTTGCTCATACGGACACCTCCTTTGCTCCTGCTGAGTCTCCTAATCCCAATATTTCCCTAACCTGCAAGATGCCGCGGCGGGCGTGAGTTTTGACGGTCCCGAGCGGCATTCCCGTTGCGTCCGCGATCTCCTGATGCGAAAGGCCGTGCACGATCGACATCTGGAGCACCTGTCTCTGTTCGGGCCGGATCTGGTCAAGCGCTTTTGCGGCCTCGCGAGCTTCCACGTTGGTCTGCATCGTTGTGTCCGAGCGAACCGACGGCTCAGCGAGCACATCCTCCAACGAGTCTGCCGAGATCCGACGCTGCACGTGCCTGATCCTGTCGATCAGACGCCGCCGGGCGATCATCGCGACAAATGTCGTCTCAGACGCCTGATCCGGATCGAACCGCTCGGCGTTCTTCCATACATCGAGAAAGATCTCCTGTACGGCGTCCTCGGCATCTTCGGTGTTCCTGAGCATCCGGCGGGCAAGCGACCACACCAAACCTCCATAGGTATTCAGACACTCGTCGACAGCGGACCGATCCCCGTCGGCAATTCTCTGTAAGATAGTTTTGGTCACAACGAGTTGACGGTTAGCACCAACTAAGCTACCCGATTTTGGAGGAATATTCCAGTACGACGACATCGGACCGACACCCAAACCCGTTCGCACACAAATTATGTCTAGACCGGCAGCGAGACCGCTCATCTTCCAACCTCCGATAATAAGATTCGCAGTTAAGCCGGCGTTGGATTTAAACAGGCAGCGGCTACCGCCGAGCGGTGAGGCGCGAAACGATATAGATAAGGAAGAGGCTGATGCTGGTGCCCGCGGATATGAGGCAAAATTGGCAGAAGGCCCCGATCACAAATGCCTGAAGATAGATCAGCCACGCCGATGCCGCCGCCATAAGAAACGCCAGGCCGCCAAAGAGGCTCCAGAGCGGTTTGTTTCCGTAAGCCGCAAGCACCGCAAGCGAGAACGCTGCGAAATATGCCAGGGCCCCGATAGCTGCGATCGGTATTCCCGCGATCTCGGCATATGCGCTGGTCAGGACCGTCTCACAACCCTCGACAATGCTGCATGGAACCGGCTCGGCCGTAAAGTGATGCACCGTAAGGTAAACCGAATCCGCAAGGCCGACAACGGCAAGCGCCGCTCCGAGAAGCGGCAGCTTTGCTATGCCTTCGGCGTTCGCAGCTCCGGTTGTTTCGCCCTCGGTCATTTGGAAGTGTTCACCGTCTGGTTTGCGGCGGCCGCGTTCGTGCCGGCGGCGCTGTTCGCTGGTGCCGATGCCTTGGTCGTAGCCTCGATCTCGGAATCGATGAGCTGCTTCATGGTCGAGACGTTCACGTCGGCGAATGGGATCAATTTGTTATTGATATAGACCGACGGGGTCGAACTTACGCCGAGGGCTCGGGCACGCTGAATGTCCAGATCGATCCGGCCTTTGGTGCCGAGGCCCGCCGCGTCGCTTTCCCATTTAGGTACGTCAAGCCCGATCTTTTCCGCATACCCTCTCCAGATCTCGCGGTAATTTCCCGAGTTTGCCCAGGTCTGCTGACCCGACATCATCCGGTCCAGCATCGCCCAAAACTTCGGAACTCCCTGCATACCCGCAGCTTCCACCACCGTCGCGGCGTCGTACGCCTTGTCGTGCATGCCGAGCGGCAGGTGCCGGAAGACGAACCGTACATTCTTATTGCCGGCGTACGCGGACTGTAAGTCTTTCATCACCGGATGAGCGACGGCGCATGACGGGCATTGAAAATCGGCAAATTCCTCTATCGTGACAGCGGCCGTCGGCTGGCCGATGGCGTACACGGGCGACGCTCCGGGAGGCGCGTTGGCCGGGACCGACGGCGTCCGCGAAGTGTTGGAGGCCGTGGTGGAAGTGTTGCCCGGTGTCTGCGGCTTCGAGGTGCTGTATAGATAGGCGATCCCCGCTACGGTCGCGATCAGGACCAGAGCGATGATCAGGACCGGCATCATGCTGCTTTTCTTTGTGTCTTTTGTCATTTTCAAAAAAGTTCTATCGGACCACTCTTAATCTCTTTCCCTGCTTTGTGCGTTCACCCAATGATCTATGATGCTCGAGCGACTTCGAATATATTCCGTCGGCATCGAGTCCGAATTTGGCGAGAAGCAATTTCGGGTCGCCGTGGGTGACGATCTTGTCCGGCACGCCCATTCGGACGACCTTGACCTTGTCCTGCAGGCCCCGAGCTTCGAGCAGCTCGAGGACCGCAGATCCGAAACCACCGGCGAGATAAGCCTCTTCAACGGTCACGATCAGCCGGTGATCTTCGAGCAGCGACAGGATCAGATCCTCATCCAGCGGCTTTACGAAACGCGCGTTTACGACGGTCGCGTTGATGCCGTCCTTTTCAAGCATTTCAGCGGCCGCGACCGAATCCCGGACCATCGAACCGTAGGCAAGGATCACTACATCCGTGCCGTCGCGAAGCACCTCACCCTTTCCGATCTCGATGACCTGCGGGTCGCGTTCGATGTCGGCCCCGATGCCGCTGCCCCGCGGATATCGAATTGCCGCCGGGCCGTCATGTTCGATCGCCGTGAGCATCATATCCCGCATCTCGCCCTCGTCCTTCGGTGCCATGAGGACGATGTTCGGATAACCTCGGAAATAGGCGATATCAAGCAGGCCGTGGTGCGTCGGCCCATCCGCTCCAACGATGCCGGCACGATCCATCGCGAAGGTCACATTCAGGTCCTGCAGGCAAACGTCATGGATCACCTGATCAAATCCGCGCTGGAGGAATGTCGAGTAGATCGCAGCGACCGGCTTTAGGCCCTCGCACGCCATTCCGGCGCAAAACGTCACCGCGTGCTGCTCGGCAATGCCCACGTCGAACGCACGTTCCGGAAATCTCTCAAGCACCTTGTCGATCCCGGTCCCGTCGGGCATTGCCGCGGTGATGGCGACGACCTTATCGTCTTTCGCCATAAGCTCGCACATCGTACGCCCGAAAACTTCTGTATATGTCGGAGGAGCGGACTTGCCCGACTTGTAGGGCAATCCGGTCTTTGGGTCGAAAGGCCCGGTGGCGTGGTATGCGTAATAATTCTTTTCCGGGTTGGGAAAGCCATGGCCCTTGTTGGTCAGTGCGTGGACGATCACCGGGCCGTCGTCGATCCTCTTCGCTGCTTCGAGCGCCCGCACCATCATCGGGACGTTGTGCCCGTCAACATAACCGATGTACTTGAATCCGAGTTCGTTCACAAGCGCGCCCGGAAGCACCGCAGCCGCGATCGCGTCCTTGAACGATTTGGCCGCCCGGCGCAGTGTTCCGCCGATGCCCGGAACGCTCTCTAATGCATCGCCGATCTCTTCTTTCAGGTGCTGATAACTCTGCGCTTCCTTGATGCGGTTGAGATAGCCGCTGAGGCTTCCGACCGCCGGCGCGATCGACATTCCGTTGTCGTTCAGGATCACGATCAGCCGCGACTTCAGATGACCGGCCTGGTTGATCGCCTCCATTGCCATCCCGCCCGCGAGCGACGAGTCGCCGATCAGTGCACAAACGTGAAAGTCTTCGCCCTTCCGGTCGCGGGCGATCGCCATACCGAGCGCAGCCGAGATCGAGGTCGATGCATGGCCGGCACCGAATGTGTCGTATTCCGACTCGTCCCGGCGAAGAAAGCCCGAGAGCCCGCCGTATTGCTTGATCGTGTGAAGCTGATCGCGGCGGCCCGTCAATATCTTATGAGCGTATGCCTGATGGCCGACGTCCCATACGAGCCGGTCGTTCGGCGTGTCGAACACGTAATGCATCGCAACCGCCAGCTCCACCGCGCCGAGCGACGCGCCCGTGTGGCCGCCGACGCGCGAGCACGTGTCGATTATGAATTGGCGAACCTCGTCCGCTACTTCCTGCAGGTCTTCGGCCTTAAGCTGGCGAAGGTCGGCAGGCGAATTGATCTCTGACAAGAATCTCATTAAATAGTTTCCGGCATCGCCCTTTGCGGGCTATTCCGTCCAAAACCCGTATTTTACCAACGAAGATGGCGAAAACGCGAATCCTGAACGGGCTTTGCCCGCCTTGCTTTGATTTACATTTCTTTGCACGAGAGGTTCGGCTAAACCTTGATCTGCTACATCTAAGGTTGTAGGAGCTACGGCTTTAATTTATCAAAGAGGTACCAAAATGGCATTTAAAACTAAGATCATCTCCTCGATCACATTAGTGTTCGCTATCGGGGCGTTTTCGGTTTTTGCGACGGCCCAGACGACGTCGGAGACACCGTCCGCCGATGCGAACAAGGCAGAGAAACACGAACGTAAGGGTTTCGGCAAGAGGGGCGGCAAGTTTGGCCGTCACGGCGGCCGGGGCATGATGGGCCGTCATGGCGGCGGTATGGGAATGCTCCGCGGCATCGAGTTGACCGAAGCGCAAAAGGAGCAGATAAAGGCTATCCGCCAGGCAAACAAACCGAGCGAAGAGACGATGGCCTTTATGAGGTCGCTCCGCGAGACCCGAAAGGCCGGCGGCACGATCACCGAAGACCAAAAAGCTCAGTTAAAGCAGATGCGTGATGCCCGACGTGAAAAGGCGCAGGCCATCCACACTCAGATCATGGGAATTCTCACCCCTGAGCAAAAGGCCCAGCTCGAGGCCCGCAAGGCCGAGATGCGGCAGAACCGGGAACAGTGGAAGGAGAAACGGCAGGAAATGCGTGAAAAGCGGAAGGCCGACGTCAAGCCCGCTGACGTTAACTAACTCGAAAGGCTGGACTTAACATAGAAAAACGCCCTTCTCGGAGGGCGTTTTCGTTTGTCTATTACTAAAGCGTCAGCCAATGAACATATCGTCCTCGACATAGACCCGATCGATCTGTTTGGGAGCGGGTGCGAACAGCACCTCGAGGCCCTTTCGCACGCCGGCCATTATCGCGGCGATCTCCCGTGCGGGTTCGACTATCTTTCGATGGACGAACTCCGTCGTATCGGTCACCTGCATATGCGTCCGATCTATCGTGTTGCTCACCATCTCGACCTTGTCGCGGGCGACCAAGGCAGTCGACGAAACGATCGTCCGCAGCTCCGAGACCTCATCTTTTATCAATTCGGTCGATTCAGCCAGATGTTTGGTCGCCGCGGCAAGATTGACCGCTACTTCGGCAAACTGCACGGACATCTCGCGGCCCTGAACGCTTATCGCGTTGACCTGCGTGATCAGCGGATCCACCCGTTCTTCTAAATGATGGACGGTGGCTGTCACCTTGCGGACCGTGATCGCGATGGCGATCAACGCGATCGCCATCACGATAAAACAGATAGCAATGACGATCGAGGCGATCATCATCCAGGTCTGCGGATCGGAGAAGTTCATAAACTAGTTGTTCTCTTCCTTTACCGGATAGCTCGGGCGCCCTTCGGTGATCGATTTGGATTCGGCCTTTCGCTTTTCAGCGACGTACGCATCTTTTCCCGCTTCGACCGCAGCCGTGAAAGGATTCGCGGTGCTGGCCGCCGCGGTGCGAGCTTTCTCAGCCAGTTCACCGGCCTTTTCCTGCGCTGTGTGAAGATACTCCGACGCCTTTTCACGGCCTACTTCGTAATATTCACCTGCCCGCTCCTGTAGCTGGGCCGCTGTCTCCTTGCTCTTCTCAATACCCTTTCGCGTCGCGTCCGCAATGTCGCCACGCAGTTCGGTCCCTGATTTCGGTGCAAAAAGCAACGCGATCACCGCGCCGATACCGCCGCCGATCAATAGATAAGTTAACTTCGTACCCACGTGGGCATCGTCTCTCTCGTATTCGTTTCTCATATAGTTCTCCTGTACGCAATTAATGCAAAATTCGATTCAGATTTGCTCAGGAGCAATAACTATACCAAGAAACAACAGGTTAGACAATAAAAATCGGTTTTGCGGCAGGTTTCGTGCAGTATTTTTGGTGTTCTGCTAATGTATGAGATTGCCTTTTGTATATGGACCGCGACCTTATCAGGAACTTTTCGATCATCGCTCATATCGACCATGGTAAATCGACCCTGGCCGACCGGATACTGCAGCTTACGGGCGCCGTCGCCGACCGCGACATGGAAGACCAGCTGCTCGACGACATGGACCTCGAGCGCGAACGCGGCATCACCATCAAGGCCCACGCCGTCCGGCTTGATTACAAGGCGAAGAACGGCAAGCAGTACGTTTTGAATCTGATCGATACACCGGGCCACGTCGATTTTTCGTACGAGGTTTCACGGTCGCTCTCGGCGTGCGAGGGCGCATTGCTCGTCGTCGATGCCTCGCAGGGTGTCGAGGCACAGACACTGGCGAACACGTATCTCGCGATCGAGAACGACCTTGAGCTGATACCGGTACTGAACAAGATCGACCTGCCCTCCGCCGAGCCCGACAGGATAAAGGAACAGATCGAGACCATCATCGGGCTCGACACGACGAATACGGTGCTTGCCTCAGCAAAAACGGGCGTGGGTATCCAGGATATTCTCGAAGAGATCGTCAAAGACGTGCCGCCGCCGTCAGGCGATGAGAATGCTCCGCTAAAGGCCCTGATATTCGATAGCTGGTACGACAGCTACCGCGGCGTGATAGTGCTTTTCCGCGTGATCGACGGGACGGTAAAGAAAGGCACGAAGATAAAATTCTTTAACACGGGCCGAGAGTATCTGGTCGAGATGATCGGCGTGAACAAGCCGCGGCC
>JAJNPX010000494.1 GCA_021155145.1 Acidisarcina sp.
TTATCGTTCGGTCGTCGTGCTCGGGAAGGCGGTGTTGGTCGAGGACGCGGCGGAAAAGGACAAGGCTCTCGAAGCGTTCACCGAGCACATCATTCCCGGCCGCTGGCCCGAGATCCGCTGGCCGAGCGAACTTGAGTTGAAGGCTACATCCGTATTGAAACTGCCGATCGAGGAAGCATCGGCAAAGATCCGCACCGGCGATCCGAAAGACGACGAGGAAGATTACGAGATGGACGTTTGGGCGGGGGTTCTTCCTTTGGATACCCGGCCCGGCATCCCGATCCCCGATTCGAGACTTAAGGACGGGATCGACTTGCCCGATCACGTAGCAGGCTATAAATGTTAGTGGCCGAATGCACGATCTCTGTACCAGGGCTCCTTGAACCGCAAGGCATTTGCCACCGACCGCATAGGATTTAGCAAGGTTCGGAGAAAGATCTTTAAGACGAAATTCCGATTCTCCATGTGTCGGATAACGTAACGATCGAGCGCTTCCTCCATCACCATCCAACCAGTTCCGGCAGTCGGCGTCATAACGAGATCGACATATCCCTGATGTCCGTATAGGCCGACATTTCCGATCGATGATTGACTGATCGGGCCTATTTCCCAGTTCGTACTCCAGGCTGTCGACCACACGAAGGCTTTGAACCGATCGCGCCAATATTGCCTGGATTCTCCAAATTTCTGCTTTTTCATCCGGTCGTGGTTCTGCAGAAAAATAAATCCGGTCATCGCACCCTGCATCGGGTGTGCGATGTAGTTCGTAAAAAACTTATTGCCGTCGTCCCAGCCTCGCAGTCCTCTTATCGACTCCCAATAGTCTTTAAAAAATGGCCCTTTCAGGGCCCTTCGAGTCTTTTCTTGAACAGCGAGAGCATATGCGTGCTGCACGCCTTGGATCATCAATGACTGATAGATCGCGTCTTTCCAATGAAATTTCTCTAAAGGCATCGTCGAATCGGTTTCTGGATCGTCGCCTACCGGTTTGTTTCCCTTTCCAAAATATTTCTTCCGGTCAAGATTTGCGAACGGATCCCACGAAGGGGCACTTATCTCTTCGCCTTCGCGGGGCTCGAATCTGCCAATTACCTCTTTGCGGTCATTCGTTTCGGAGCTTTGGACGTTTTTCGATAAGGGGTCCGCGAATATTGCTGCAGAATTGAATGGCTTGGGTGTCTCGACAGATTCGGCGACCGGTCGGTAACGCGTCTCAAGCTCTTGGTCGGGGATGCTCGGTAGGTTTGTCGCGATCGTATCGGGTGAAGTGGTCGCGGTCCTCCCAAAGTTCAAATCGTCCGGGCTGACCGCGACCGGCTTCACAGTCGGTTCCATTGCGCCGATCCTCGAAAATTCAGGCTTGATAAAATTGCTCTGGGAAAAAGCGGGGAGAAATAGAAACCCAGCCCCTAATGCGATCCTCAAACTGGCAATTAGACAGTAGTAGATCAATCGAGAGAAATAACCGATCAATTTCATTGGAGATTTACCTCACAAAGCCGGTTATAAGGGGAAAGTAACCGTCATTGCCTTTCGGCCAAAAATAAAACTCTCGATAGATTAACCCTAACAGCGGTCAAATCTCAACCAGAATTAGAAAAGGACCCTCAGCTTTGAAGGCCCTCAACTGTTTGGTGGAGATGAGGGGGATCGAACCCCTGACCTCGGCATTGCGAACGCCGCGCTCTCCCAGCTGAGCTACATCCCCGAAATATTGCGGAATTCTACGCTATCAGCATCTAAGACTTCAAGTGATAATGCTATTGAACGCCCGCCGGCAGGAGCGAACCCTTCGGGTCTGAAGCGTATGCAAAACCATCTTCGATCTTTCCGATCATTCCGTGAAAGTGGATCTCGTCACCGGAAATTACAACAACAGTATCGCCGGGACTGACCTTTTTATCATCGACCGAAAATCTGATCACGGTCGCATTCCCGTTGTCGTTTGAAACCGGTTCGAACTCAAAGGTCTCAGCGTTAAAACTCAATGTTTGCGAAAATGAAACTTCCATTGAATATAGGATATCGCTACTTGATCCAAATGACCACTTTCCGCTCTTCGCCCTGCTCAGTATCGAAGGCTGCCAATTCTTCCTTTGTGATCGAAAGTTCCCGTGAAGTGTCGAAATCTTTCAGGCGGTCGTCGTTCCCGGCGGTCGATTCGCTTTTGCTCGGATTGAAGAATATCTTCTCACCGTCCACTCTCGTGACTCGGTCCGCGTAGAACCAGCTCTTCCCATCCTTTTGGTATCGATAAGTAATGATGTCGCCCGATTTTACTCTCTCAAGCTCCGCCTTTGTGACCGAATTGATCCCGCACCCAATTGCAATTAGGAAGAGCGACGTCGCAAACAAACGTCTGATATGTTTCATTATGGTGTTCTCCATGCCAAGCTTAAGTACGAATTTTATTCCCGGCTGAGGACAAAATCCAGAGTGATCGCATCGTGGTCAGACAGCGGTGTTCCGCTTTCGTCCTTAAGCCCTCCGACGGTTTTCGGCCCCGCGGCCCCAGAGGCGTCGATCCCTTTTCCGGCGAACCAATCCAGCCGGCCCGAAACCTCTCCCCCGACCCGGTTCGCCGCCCAGAAAATGAACGGAAAGCACCATTCCGGAACCCAGTCCCGAAGATTTGTGTTCTTTTCGATACTTTCTACGTGGTAGTGTAGAGTACCGGTCCCAATGTTGTTAAGGTCCCGAAAACTGAATCCGCGGCGTTCGAGCATGTCAAACAAAGGCTTTTCAAAGAATCGTTCAGGGTGCGGCAAATGATTCTTCGCAACATTCTTTGGACCCATGAAAACACGTCGCCAATAGCCCAATATCGCCCTCGTAGAGCTTTGTGAATTGAAAGTTGTCGTGTTCCAATCTCCGCCGATCAATGTGGGTAGCTCCGGCAGTTCATCCAAATGATCTAGGATCAGGAGCATCTGCATCTGCCGGTGAGCGCGGGAACAGTGAGCGTCGAGGTGAACCGTGACGGCACGAAATGTTCCCAGTGGGTGTTCGATCTCGGCAAAAAGTGCTCGCAGGCTTCCCAGCCGTTTTTCTTTTCCCCACATCTTGTCCTTTCCATTGGGCAGCGGTATCGCGTGCACATTTCGCAAAGGCCATTTCGAGAACAGCGCCAATCCGTGGATCGAATTCGTATTCTCTCCTTCCGAGTCGGCTTCGACCCCACTACCCTTCTGCAAGGCAATGTACACGGGCGCAAACGCATAATTCATGCCGAGGATCTCGGCGAGTTCCTTCGCGACGAACCGATTGCCGCTCCTCGCCATTCCGTGGTCAAGTTCGGTAAGAAGCAGGACGTCTCTATCCTTTAGATCGGTGTGAGAATCGAGTGCTTCGCTGATGCCATCGAAAACCATCCCACGCTCTATATTCCAGGCCAAGGCCCGTATAACGCCCTCCTTGTCGCGGTCGGGAGGTCTTGGCATTAACTCCGAAGATTGCTCGACAACGACCGAGTTCAGGATTCGCTCAGCCTCATCGCGGACCTGGCTCCAGATCGGCGAACGGATCAGCTCAACGCTCGATTCAAACTCGAGCAAAGCGGGGAAATAGTGGTTGAGGTTATGATCCAAGTACTCAGGAGAGGCGATATTTTGGCGGACTTTGTGGCTCATGAAAAGGAATAGGATACGCAAACGGGCATAAAACAAAAAAGGCGGTCGGTGACCGCCGGGAGCAATCATAAGTGCGCTTGCTCAGTCATCATATCTTTCCTTCGCGGGAGCGGTAGCAAGAAAATCCGCAGCGATCCGCTCGGTATAGGTTGCAAGAAGCTTCTCAAGCCGCTTTTCCTTTTTAGTAAAGAAGATCAGACCAACATGCTTGGGTTTCGCTACGCGATAGACGATCTCCTCATCCGCATAGTGCGAAGTATCAGGGTCGTCGGTATTTGCAAGGGCTAGGGCAACGCCCGCAAAGTCCTTGCGCAGTTTTGGGAGTTTGTATGGATTCTCCTCGGTAGCGGTTTCGAGCCGCGCCCATTCGCGCCATAGATTGAAGTTACAGGCGTGCTCGAGAACGTTAGCGATGTAGGCGCCGCCGACGCGGCAAGCAACCTCAAGGAGATAAAATTTTCCGTCCTCTTCGCTATGCAAAAACTCAGCGTGGGTAACACCGCGTTCGTATTTGAAGGCCGTAAGCAGTTTTTTGTTCATCGCTTCCAGCTCTTTCCGTTCCTTCGAGCGGTACGAAACGATCGACGTGGTGAATACGCCGCCATAATGTGAGACGCTGAATGGCGGTGTGCCGTATTTGCTAACACCAGCCGCAAGTACCTTTCCACCGTCGACGATCGAATCGACATGATAAACGCTGCCCCTGATGAATTTCTCGAGTACGAACTGCGACGGATGGTCGCGCCAGTTATTTCGGCCGTCGAGGTCGTTAAGCACGCTCCAGACCTGATCCACCGTTTCACATTTTCTGATCCCGAACGCCGAAACCTCGAATCTTGGTTTCACAATGAGCGGCATTTCGACCCTGCCGAGAAAATCCTCGATCTCTCGCTGGTTGAAGATCCCTGTGAACTCAGGGCACGGGATACCGGCCTCGCACGCGATATTCCGCATCGAAAGTTTGTCGCGAAACCTGAGCGCGTGGGAACTTGTCATGCCCGGCAACTGAAGATGCTCGCGGGCCCGAGCGGCAGTCGTAACATCGAACTCATCGAGGCCGACAACACGGTCGATAGTGCGCGAGCCAGCGACATTTGTAACCGCCCGGACATAATCTTCCTGGGAAGCATTGTCTTCAACGGTCTTAACATCGTTCAATGCCGTCCAAAACCAGGGTTGGTCAAGAAGTCTCTTGCGGGTAACTAGCGTGACGTGCCATCCGGCATTCTGGGCCTCTTCGAGAAACTCGTTCCCCTTCTGTTCACTCGCGATGCAGACGATGTGCTTTTTCATATGAAAGGAGAGCGGTCACCATTGCCCACTGCCGATTGCGGCGAAAACCGTTCAAATGAACAATGCTGCCTTTTGTCCGACTGCGAACTGTTTCGTACTCCGCACTGGCCGGAACCCGAGTATCCGGTTTTCCTATTTCCTCAAGTGACTATCGACACTCCAGTCTCCCGAACCCTTCAACAAAAAGGCAAGAGCGACAAATAGATACATGAACGCCAATTCCTGCTTACTGAAGGGGTCGGCACCATGCACGCCGACCAGGGCGACAAGCATAGTCGACGCAATAAAGAAACTGGAGATACGCGTCAGAAAACCAAGTGCCAGAAAGATCCCGCCGAGAAACTCAGAAAGCCCCGCTATCCAGGCAAACACGACCGGCATAGGAAAACCTAGTTCGGTCGTCCGGTTGATCAAGCCCTCGCTTGGCGGCAATTTTCCTATCCCGTGAGCAAATGCGAGGGCTATCCCTGCAAATATCCTGAGCAGCGAAAGGCCCGCGTTCGCTGCATACGATAGCCCCGATTCACCGCCAAAGAGAATGGTCTTTACCAAGGCGTTAATTCCCCCTCGTATGGTTTATTTTGTCGTAAAAGAATGGCACAATTCCAAACTAAAGACAATAGATGTCTGCAACCGATGCGACAATTCCATCGTACTTAAAAGCAAGGTATATAGGAGCGATTAATGGGAGAGATCGATATTGCGAATCTGGTCAGTCACCTGATCATCTTTATGGTCGTGCTGCTGCTCGCGATATCCGCCCATGAGGCCGGACACGCCTGGATGTCGCATAAATTCGGCGACGATACGGCCTATATGCTTGGCCGCGTGACGCTTAATCCGGTGCCTCATACTGATCCGATCGGGACGCTCCTAATACCGATCGTCGCATTTTTGCTGGGCACGATGGGGGGTGCACTTGGTAGTATCCCGCTTATCGGATGGGGCAAACCGACGCCTGTTAACCCTCGCAACTGGACCAACTACAAGCTCGCGAATGTGATGGTGTCTATCGCTGGCGTCCTCGCGAATCTGATACTACTGGGTATAGGCTTTATCGCGGCTAAGGTAATGCTCTCGCAAGGATTCGAGGTGAGGGACTTTTTTGGAGGCAGTACGAATCCCGTCGCGATACTGGTCGGCAACGTTATGCTGCTCAATCTGTCCTTATTCGTATTCAATTTACTGCCTTTCCCACCGCTGGACGGCAGCAAGATACTTTCAACGTTTTTGCCGGACAGCGCACAGCCTATATTCGACATGCTCGAACAATTCGGCTTTCTTATCCTGATGTTTCTGATATACATCGGCGTTTTTCGCCTGATCATCACGCCGTTTCTGTACGCCCTGCTTTACGCCCTGGCAGCTTAACAAATGAAGAAACGAATTTTCAGCGGAGCCCAGCCCACTGGCCAGCTTCACATCGGAAACTACCTCGGCGCGTTAAAGAATTGGGTCGCGCTGCAGGACGAGTACGAGGCGTTTTACTGCATTGTAAATTTGCACGCGATCACCCTTCCCCAGGACCCTGCCACGCTTAGGAAGGCAACACTTGACCTCGCTCGTATTTACCTAGCCGCAGGCGTCGATCCTGAAAAATCGACGATCTTCATTCAATCCGACGTGCCGGAACACGCCGAGCTTGCTTGGGTGCTTTTGTGCAACGCTAGAATGGGTGAACTTCAGAGAATGACGCAATTTAAGACTAAAGCTGTGGGCTATTCCATTAGGGATTTTGATCGGTTCGAGTTCGATCGGCTATCCGACGAAGGTGAGAAACTAAAGTATATTGACGAAACATTTGCGGGATTTGGTGACCCGTTTGCACGGGAAGAGGCGAAACAAAATGTAGGTGTCGGCCTCTTCACCTATCCCGTCCTAATGGCCGCGGATATTCTGCTTTACCAGACCGACCTTGTCCCGGTCGGCCAGGATCAAAAGCAGCACCTCGAATTAAGCCGCGACCTTGCCGAACGGTTTAACCGCGATTTCGGCGAGACGTTCAAAGTTCCGGAGCCTTATATCCCAGAGGCCGGTGCGAGCATTAAATCGCTGCAGGACCCGGATAAAAAGATGTCCAAATCGGATGAGAACCTGAACGGCTCGATCTTTTTGCTCGATGACCCAGATACAGTAACAAAAAAGATCAAGCGGGCCGTTACGGATTCGGGCGCTGGCGTCGAATTTGACGAATCTCGGCCTGCGATCAGCAATCTGCTATCGATCTATCAGATCCTGACCGAAAAAACCGCCGATGAATGTGTGGCACACTTCGAAGGCAAAGGCTACGGTCACTTCAAAACCGAACTTGCCGAGGTCGTCGTTGAATTCCTTCGCCCATTTCAGGATCGAGTTCGCGAATTTGACGACGAGACCCTGCTGGGCATCCTTAAGCCCGGCGCTGAAAAGGCGCGATCGATCGCAAGCGGTACACTTCGAAGAGTCTATGACAGTATGGGAATCGTCGGTTGATCCGACAATGATACGCTAAACAAACATGCCTGCTATATCGCGATAGAGCATGCTATAATTTTCTCCATATCTTGCCCTAATAATTGAAAGTCCGGTTCAGTTCTGCCGGGAATCTCTCGATTTCCCGCGTGCAAAAGGAGACATTATGGACGCTGTAAAAAAGTCATACGACATTCCTAAATTCAAGGAACAATACGAAAACTACATCAACGGAGAGTGGGCCGCTCCAATAAGCGGCGAATATTTTGATGTGACCTCGCCGGTCGACGGCAGATCATTTACAAAGGTTGCCCGCTCGAACGAGGCCGACATCGAAGCCGCCGTCGATGCGGCCCACGCGGCGTTCGAAACATGGGGCAAAACGTCCGCGACCGAACGTAGCAACATGCTGCTAAAGATCGCTGACCGAATGGAACAAAATCTCGATCTGCTCGCACGCGTTGAAACATGGGACAACGGTAAGCCGATCCGCGAAACGACCGCCGCGGACATCCCGCTCGCGATCGATCATTTTCGCTATTT
>JAJNPX010000315.1 GCA_021155145.1 Acidisarcina sp.
AGGTTCTCGAACTCCACCGCTTCCTGGATGAGGGCGTGTGTGCCGATGACGATCTGGACCTCGCCCGTTCGTATCGCCTCGTGGGCTTTTCGCTTTTCTGCAGCCTTCATGCTGCCGGTCAGAATTCCCACACGGTAGCCGGTCTCGTGAAACAATGCGAAGGCCTTTCGCCCGTGCTGCTCGGCGAGGATCTCGGTCGGCGCCATCATCGCCGCCTGATAGCCATTCTCGATCGCGGCAAACATAGCCAGGAACGCGACGATGGTCTTGCCGCTGCCAACATCTCCCTGCACCAGGCGATTCATCGGCTCGTCCGAACGCATATCGTCGAATATCTGTTTTAGAACGCGGCGTTGGGCATCCGTTAGCTTGAAAGGAAGGACGTCGGCCATTCGCTTGCGAGTGGTCTCGGGTATCTCGATCACGGCACCTTTCGGCTCTTTTCGGCGTTCGCCCCGCTTGAGCTGGAGGGCAAAGGAAAGCCAAAAGAATTCTTCGAAGATGAGCCGCTTATGGGCCGGGCTCCGAAACGCCTCGTATTCGGCGATCGAGGAATCGTCGGGCGGAAAATGTATCTCCTGCAGGGCCTTTCCGCGGCCGATCAGATCGTTCGAGCGGACCACCTGGCCGGGCAAATTCTCCTCGATAGCGGAGACCTCGAGTTTGCGCGTCACGTCGAAGACGATCTCGCGCAGACGCTTGGTCTGAAACTGGCCGAGCTTTCGATATACGGGCACGCGGCGGCCCGTGTGAACGCTGTCGAATTCGGGGCTTCCGATGTCCTCGTCGAGCGTGTCGTCCGATTCCGGCGGCGCTTCGCTTTCGGCGTTCACGAGTAGGTCGGGTTCGTCGGATGGCAACACCTCGAGTTCGTCGGGCTTGTTGAGCTTTAGAACGAATGTGTTTCGCCGGCCGTCCCATTCCCATTTTCCGAAAGCGGCAAACCTGGTGCCTCGTGAAAACCTCTTCTGGTAATACTCCATCGTCGGTTTGGCGGCTTTGCCCGAGACGAACCAAAAGACGACGACCGGTTTGCGCGTGCGCTCGCGGTCGCCGCCCGACACCTCAAAGATAAAAAGCGGAGGGCGTTTGCGGTCGCGGTTCTTTCCAACCTGATAGCCGCCGGAGATGCGTGTGTAAAGCTCGACCGTGGCCTCGATCCCGTCGTAAAGCTGGTCGATCTGCAAGAAGCTGGAGCGGTCTTCGTACCGCATCGGAAAGTAGTTCAAGAGGTCTTCGACATTCGCATCGGCGGCGTCGCTCTTTTCGGCGACAACTGCGACGGCGGCGGCCAGCTTCTTTGCCATGAACTGCGTCAGATGTGCGACGCCATGTTGAGGCAGGTCCGTGATCCTGGTTTCCAACCCTAAAGCCATCACGATCAGGTCTCCAAACTAAAGGGGTTAAAGTCGGTCTCAGTGTCGAAAAAATCCTCGTGTTCGGCGCGTTTGAGAAAGCCGACGATCAGATAGGTGAATGGAGTCGCCGCGGCCTCCCAGATCACTTTTATGAAGTAGTTGCCGATCATCACGCTGATGAGCTGCTCATTTGACCAGATCCCAAAGAAGGCGACCGGGTAAAAGATGAGCGAATCCGCGATCTCGCCCATCACGGTCGAGCCGATCGTCCGCATCCATAGAAACCGACCGGCCATCAGGACCTTCATCCTGGCAAGGACGAACGAATTGACGAATTCGCCCACCCAAAAAGCGAAGAGCGAGGCGGCGACGATGCGCGGTGTCTGCCCAAAGATCAGGCTGATCGCGTTCTGCTGATCGGCCGACATCGTGTGTGCGGCCGGCAGGTAGGTAACGACGAGTGACATCAAGGACGCGAAGATCAAGGCCCCGAAACCGGCCCAAATGACCTTTCGCGAGCGGGCATAGCCGTAAACCTCGGTAAGGACATCCCCGAAAAGGTAGCTGATCGGGAAAAAAAGCACGCCCGCCCCGTAAATGTATTCACCGTAAAACGGGAGGTTCACGTATGAGACCTTGTGAACGCCGATCAGATTCGAACAAAGCAAAACGGCCACGAAAGCCGCCATCAAAAGGTCGTAGTATTTATAGCTTCGCCGCGTTCCCACTGGGCGAGATTGTAGCAGATGGAGAAGCTTGACGGCGAGAGAGTGCACGGGAGCCGTCTTAGGTTATGCGCTAACTGACCCATCGCGGCTTGAGCAAAATGAAAAAAAGCGGAACCGGGTGCTCGTAGATCCCGATCCCGCCGAGTTATAAGGAGAAAATCGAACGCCTAGGCCTGTTCGGCCACGTGTTTTGTCAGCCTGGATTTATATCTTGCCGCTGTATTCTTGTGAATAATGCCCTTATTGACCGCCTTATCGATGAGCGAGACCGTCGGATTCAAGAGTTCGCCGCTCGCGGCCTTGTCGTTCTGGCCAAGCGCGGTGCGGAGCTTCTTGATCTGCGTACGCAGTTTGCTGCGATTCGAACGGTTGATCTCGTTTCGCTTTGTGTTCTGGCGAACACGTTTTTCGGCTGATTTATGATTTGCCATTATTTATCCCTAAGACTAATATCTTCACCGCGTTAACACGGAAACCTCAAATTCTACATATAGAGCGGGCACGTGTCAAGGCGGGCTCAGATATCGACGCGGGAGGCAAATCCGTGCATCAGGTCAACGAAGAGCACAAAGATCGGCGGATAAAATATGAACTCGGGTGTGAGGTTGTGAGAGAACATCGCCGGCATCGTGGCCGGGAATACCTGGACGAGGTTGCCGATCAGCAGCCCGACTCCAAAGCTCATCGCCACGCCAAGCAATAGGAAAGCTCCGGCAAAGACCCTGGAGAAAGGCTTCACCTTTCGCTCATTGTCATCGAGGATGGATTCGTGCAGATCTTCGTCACCGTAGGTGAAACGCTGGAGCCCATCCCTGATGCGTCCGAAAAGATGGATCACGCCGGCGACGAAAAGCGAGACCAGGATGATCTTGCCGATCACAGCCGAATTCTCGAAAAGCTGAGGCTTGAAAATCGCGACCACCAGACACGAAACGAAAAGGGCGACCGTGGGAAATATTATCTTTTGGAGTGCGAGGGATTCGCGCCGTTCCTCGGCGATCATCCGGTCGATTATCTCGTTATACCGATGCTCGTACACCAGTTGCCGCCACCGGCGTGCATGCGTATTCGACGAGACAAACAGGGAATCGCCCCCGCCGGAGTCATGCATCTGAGCATGAAGCAGGCGCTTGTCATAGACCGAGCGGGCCTGCGGATCGCGCAGAACCTCCCAGGCCTCGGCGATCTTTGCAAACGCGCGGGCGGTTTCCTCCGACCCCTGATTCTTGTCAGGGTGAAGCCGGCGCGCTAACCGGCGGTAGGCGGATTTGATCTCCGTCCTGCTCGCTCTAGGTGAAACTTTTAATATCTCGTAGTAGTTTGCCATCTACGAAACTGTCTAAGGAGAGGCCGTCGTTTCGATTTGCGGGAGCAGCCGCGAACGACAAGCCAATTATAACATAATTCGTTAACACAAAACCCCGCTTTTTGGCTAATCCAGCCTGTCTATCTGCAGGCTTATCGGGGCCGCTCCGGCCATTTTGACAGCATCCACGATCCGTGCGACGGAGCCGTAGCTAAAGGCCTTTGGCGCCTTTATAAATACGATCTTTTCCGTCTCGAAGTTCGCCTCGCGGGCCTCGAAGACCGCCTTCAGCCGTTCGGTAAGTGCCGCGGTCGAATTCACCGTCGCCTCGAGCCTTTCGTTATTGAGGGCGATATTGCCCGCGACGCCGAGTTCCACGACAAGGGTCGTCGGCCGCGGTGTATCGACCTTTTCATCCGGTTCGGTGGGGATCTTTGCCTCGAACTTGCCTGGTTTTACAGGCGTGACGACCATGAAAATGATCAGCAGCACGAGGAGCACGTCGATGAGCGGTGTGACATTGATCTCAGGTTTTGACATCTTGGACCTCCGAGTGGGGTGTTCAGCCTGCTTGCTTAGACACCATGTCCGCCGGAAAGTTCCCGGATCTCCGCCCCGAAGGCCTCGAGGAGTGCCCGCGATTTTACGACCGTTTCGTCCCATTCCGTTTGCGGGTCGCTGTCGATGACAATGCCGCCGCCGACGTTGAAAACGGCCGATCGCCCTCTAACGACAGCCGTCCGGATCGCGACGCTGAGATCCAGGCGGTCGCCGAGGCCGAACGACGACGGCAGCCAGTAGCCGACGGCGCCCATCGAGAGGCCGCGGGGAGAGCCTTCGACCTCATCGATAATTCTCATCGTGCTGATCTTCGGGGCACCTGTTATCGATCCGCATGGATAGAGCGACGCCAACATATCGCGCAGGCCGATGCCTGCTCTGAGCCTACCCTCAATAGTGGAGACGAGATGGAACAGTGAGGGATGCTCCTCGATCCGGCAAAGGTCCTTTACCTCGACGCTTCCAAATTCGCAGATCCTGCCGAGGTCGTTTCGCAGGAGGTCGACGATCATCGTATTTTCGGCGCGGTCCTTCTGGCTGGCGAGGAGCGAATTTCGCAGCATTGCGTCTTCGGCCGGCGTCGCGCCGCGTGCTTCGGTACCCTTGATCGGCGATGCCGAGATGATCCCGTTCTCGGCTTTGAAGAACCGCTCCGGCGAGGCTGAGATGACGGTCGAATCCACACGTTTGATAAATGCCGCGAATGGCGCGGGATTATCTCGCCGAAGCCTCCAAAAGACCGACTCTGCCGTGAGCCCCTCGGGCATTTCAACCTCGATCCTGCGGGTCAGATTGGTCTGATATGTATCTCCGCTTCGGATCCGCTCCTTGATCGCCTCGATCGAATCGACGTACTCCCGACGGGTTCGGTCCGATCTGTATTTAGCGGGCGACGGGATCGGCCGCGGGTTGAAGTCCGCCGATCTAACGGCATCCGCGAATCTCGCCGCCTCGCGGCCCGCGATCGTGGTGGCCCCGCGTGCATGATCGTGGATCGCGATCGTGTCAAAAACCGACATAAAGACGAGCGGTTCGAGCGATCCGACGTGCCGCGATGGGACGTTTTGAAGATGGTTCCCAAGCTCGTATGAGAGCGTGAAGATCACTGCCTTGTCCCCGCCGACCCGTGACTCCAATTCTTTCAGCGCCTCGTTCGGCGGCCCATCGAACTCGAGCGTCTCCACCGGATGAAGGCCCGCGAAAAGGAGTTGCGAGCCGAGCGTTCCCACGCCGCAGCTATCGAGAATGCAGACATCATCCTCCGCCGCGCGGCCCATAAGCCCGCGCACGAGATCGTCGGCAGAAAGGTCGAGTTGGAGCACGCAAAGATGTTAGCACGCCGCAGGCGGCCGGATTATTTCCCATCGCGATGCAATTCGCGTAAGATGTTTGGAATTAACCTCTTGGCCTCTCCCGGCTGAAACTATGACAAACGATTCGGACTCGGTACACAGGCTTATACGCGGCCTCGGTTTGGTCGCGGCGATATCGGTGATCATCGGCAACGTGATCGGGACGGGTGTTTTCCTTAAGGCCCGTGTGATGACGTGTAATGTAGGCGAGCCCTTTTGGGTAATAATGGCATGGGTCGCCGCGGGCGTGCTCTCGCTCGCGGGCGCACTGACCTATGCCGAGCTGACGGCGATGAAGCCCGAGGCGGGCGGGCCATACGTTTTCCTTCGCGATTCATACGGCAAGATATCGAGCTTCCTCTTCGGCTGGATGCAGATGTTCATTGCCCGAACGGGTGCCCAGGCCGGTGTCGCGGTCGTCTTTGCCATCGCCCTCAACGATTACCTCGGCGGGGCGCTCAAGACCTCTCTTTTTGCGACGACGATCTTTGGCTATCCATACGAGATAACGACGCTCCAGATCATCTCCCTGATGGTGATCGTCATATTTACGACGCTTAACTGTCTTTCGGTTTCGCTGTCGGGGCAGATCGCGACGTTTCTCACATTCGTAAAGATCGGCCTTGTCCTTTTCGTCGGACTCGGCGCCTTTTTGTTTGTGACCGGCGGCGGCCTTGAGAATTTTTCACTCGCAGCGACCGGCGGCACGTGCGAAGGCGTCGCGTCGAGTGTGACGTTCGGATCGCCCGACTATAGTTTCTTCGCGGGTTTTGCCGCGGCAATGCTCGGAGCCTTGTGGGGATACGATGGCTGGGACAATCTCTCGTACGTTGCGGGCGAGGTAAAAGATCCGAACCGGAATATCCCGGTCGCGATCATCGGCAGCGTTTTGCTGATAATCCTGCTCTACGTATTCGCACACATCGCCTACTATTTCGTGCTTGACCCGACGGCGATCGCATCGGTATCAAAAGATTCATCGGTGGCGATGTCGGTCGTGAGCCGATTCTTTTCCACCGATATTGCAGGTGTGGCAACCGGGGCCGCCGTTGCGATATTCACGGTCGGGTTGATGCTCTCCTCGCTCGGCACGCTGCACACGTCCATTCTGAGCGCGTCGCGCATTCCGTACGCGATGGCAAAGGACGGAATGATGTTCCCATTCTTCGAGCGGCTGTCGGTAAATCACGTTCCGATCAACGGCGTTCTGTTTCAGGGGGTCTGGGCGGGCATCCTGGCGCTTTCCGGATCGTTCGATACGCTGACCGATTACGCGATCTTCGGGTCGTGGATATTTTACGGGCTGGTCACCTCATCGATCTTTATGTTCAGGCGAAAGTACCCGGACGCGCATCGGCCGTACCGGGCCTGGGGATATCCGGTCGTGCCCGTCCTGTTCCTGCTCGTCACGGCATGGCTGCTTGTGAACACCATGATCACGTCGCCCGAAAGCTCATTTATCGGGATCGGGCTGATAATTCTGGGATTGCCGGTCTATTTCTACTTAAATTATAAGGGCGGGAAAAGCCCCGAGGTGGCGGACGATGATAAAGGGTGAAACACCTGACCGGCGGCGCAGCAGCGACCGCCGCAGCGCCAAACGCTATGCTGTGACGATCGAGATCGAGTGGGAGTCGAAGGGCGAGCGGTACCCGGGAACGATCAGCGACCTGAGCGAAGGCGGCTGCTTTGTTCTGACCGGAGCTGAAGTGACGAATGGTGATGAGGTCAAGCTCTTTGTGCCGATCGGCGACGGGATGAAGGTGCAGTACGTCGGCAACGTGTCAAACCATGTGTACGAGATCGGCTTTGCCGTTCATTTCACGATGGTCTCGGAAGCCCAGCGGAACGTTCTGAGAAGTTACCTGATGGGCGACGAGGGCAATGCCGGCTGAGAACGACGGCGTCGATGTCAGTCATTTCGAAGCGCGAGAGCCTCTGCAGCGACCTCGCGGTCATCGAAATGGAATTTTTCGTTCCCGATGACCTGATACGTCTCATGCCCCTTGCCGGCGATTATTACAACGTCCCCGGGCCGGGCTTCTTTTATCGCTTCGGTGATCGCGTCGCGCCGGTCGCTGACCGATCGATATTCGGTACCGGTTTCCTTCACGCCGGTCTCGATCGCCTCGATGATCTTCAATGGGTCCTCCGTGCGGGGGTTATCAGAGGTTAAGAACACCTTGTCGCTGTTCTCTCCGGCGACGCGTCCCATGGGCGCGCGTTTTGAACGGTCGCGATCGCCGCCGCAGCCAAATACCGTGATGATGCGGCCGTCAGTCAATTGCCGGGCGGTCAGCAGAGTATTGAGCAGAGCATCGTCGGTATGCGCGTAATCGACGATGACCGCGAGGTCTCCGGAGTCGGGGATCCTTTCAAATCTCCCGGGTGCTCCGACGCATCTCGACAATCCCTCCGCGATCGAATCCAGATGGTAGCCTAGTTCAAGTGCGGCGGCAGATGCCGAAAGCATGTTGTAAACG
>JAJNPX010000316.1 GCA_021155145.1 Acidisarcina sp.
TGTTCCCGATAGGTGCGTTCGCTCAATCTGGTCGGCAGACCGGCTATTCGGAAGGCACCGCACGAATAAAGGCAAAGAAAGCGGATCTGCCCGATGCGGCCGACGACACGATTCGCATGGAAACCGACCTCGTCACCGTCCCCGTAAGGGTGACGTCGAAAGACTCAAAGCCGCTTTCGGACCTCAAACAGGCCGAGTTTCGCATCTTCGAGAATGGCGTCGAACAGGACGTCGCCTACTTTTCCAGCGTCGATCAACCCTTCACCGTCGCATTGCTTCTCGATATGAGCTACTCGACGGTCTTCAGGCTAAACGACATTCAGGCCGCGGCGTTGCTCTTTGTGCGCCAGTTGAAGGAGAACGACCGGGTCACGGTGATCGCCTTCGACCAAAAGCCGCGGGTGTTGTGCCGTCCGACGAGCGACCGACGCGTTCTAAGGCTCGCGATCGAGGCCGCAAAGACAGGCTCCGGAACGAGCGTGTATGATTCGCTCGACGTCGCCCTGAACTCACAGCTTGCCGGCGTTTCGGGCCGAAAGGCGATCGTGATGCTTAGCGACGGCGTCGATACCTTCAGTGCAAAATCATCCAAAAAGGAAATACTCGGCATTCTTGAGGAGGAAGATGTCATCGTTTACCCGCTGCGTTACGACACCTACGACGATGTCCGCAAGAGTCGCCGTAAAGATGCCGAGATCCGCTACGACGATGACGACCGGCCGTACATCTACGAACGCGCTCCGGTAAAGGGCGAGCGCGAGATCGACTACCTCGAGGCCCGGGAATTTCTCGATGAGATGGCGGGCCTGTCGGGCGGGCGCGTTTTCAAGGTTTCTTCGACGACCAACCTCAACAGCGCTTTCACAAAGATCGCCGAAGAACTTCGCAAAACATACAGTTTGGGGTATTATCCTACCGAAGAGCGCCGCCCGGGCGCCGTTTACACCCTAAAAGTCAGGATCAACCGTCCGAATCTGAACATTCGTACCCGCGAGAGCATTATCAAGCGGCCCGAGTGACCAGTTCCTCCCCGATCGGGAAGGGCGGTTAAGGGATATAAGGAGAATCGTATGAGAAGCAGAATCTTTGTTCTTTCGCTCGCCATTGTCCTCGCATTCGGCGCGCTCAATGCCGCGATCGCGCAGGATGAGGTGATGACGAATGACGAGGTCATCTCCCTCACCAAGGCAGGCCTCGCCGGGTCGGTGATCATCGGAAAGATACGTACGTCAAAGTCCAACTTCGATATGTCGACCGACGCCCTTATCAAGCTGAAGCAGGCCGGCGTCGGCGATGATGTGGTCGGCGCGATGCTCGAGGCAAAGACCGGCAGATCGACGGAGAGTTCGTCAGGCGCGGCACCGGTCGGCGCTACCGGGGACCCGAACGACCCGATGGCGAAACATAGCTACGGCATCTACCTTTACGAAGAGGACGGCGGACAGCGAAAGATGACCCAGCTGCAGCCGAACGTTTCGGCCCAGAACCGCACAGGCGGTGCATTTACGGCGGGGATCACACCGTTTGGACTTGGCAAGGTCAAGACCAAGGCGAACCTGCCGGGACGCAATGCCAGCCTTCAGATCAGATCGACCTCGCCCGTCTTTTACTTCTATCTCGATGTCTCGAGCGGCGGCCTGAATACGGCCAGCGGCATCCCTTCGACACCGAACGAATTCACCCTCGTCCGTTTTAACCAGCGGAGCGATAACCGCGAGGTGACGATCGCAAAGGCAAATTCGTGGGGCGGCAAGGGCGGCCTCTCGGACGAGTATGTGGTTCCCCTCAAGGCCGAAGACCTCGGCAACGGAGTTTTCCGTGTGACCGCCGCGGTCGACCTGAAGAAAGGCGAATACGGCTTTTACCTTGTCAATTCCGGCAACTCGAACACGAGCGCGGGCGTCGGCTCGAAGTTCTTTGATTTCGGCGTCAATATGACCCCGTAGTTCGATCAACCCCCGATGCGTTCGCGCCTCACTTTGGGCCCCGGGCAGAAAATGAGTTCTGTCCGGGCCTTGCTTTTCAAAATAGGATCTGAGGATCGTTATGTACGCTATCGCGGCCGTTGGGCTGCTGACGGTTGTTTTTAGCACGCTGATGGCTGCGAGCCCTGAACGCTGGTCAAGCGGGATCATCACGTTCGCCGCCAAGCCTTACTTTCACATCGCGGAGATCTCATCACGGCTTCTGCTGGGTCTGGTGTTGTTGATATTTGCGGGCTCGACGCTCTATCCGACATTCATAACGATCGTCGGCGGCGTTTTCTTATTCGCGGGCGTGTTCCTTATCTTCGCAGGGCCGCGGCGCCACCGCGAATTCGCCGTCCGCTCGGCGGGCTTCAAAAAGGTCTTTCGCCCGGCCGGAATCGCCGGAGCGGCCTTTGGCACATTCATCATCTACACCGCACTCGCGGCCTGAACCGCAGACGGCCCCAACGCGGGCCGATTGCTATTTCCCCGAAATAGGCACATACTCATAGACGAAACGAGTCTCGCTCACTCCTTTTTCAGCCTTCCCGAATACGTCGGATCGATCCTGAGACAAGCAGCAAGTTGAATGGCCGTTCATCTTCAAACGATGGCCGAAGCTGTTTTGGAACAGGAGAATTTTTATGTCCGACAAATTAGATCTGATCGAAACCATCAAGAAAGAAGATAAGTGGTCCACATTCGCCCGCGTTATGGAATCGTCGGGTGCTTTCAGCGCCATCGCCGGCGGCGGCGACTTCACGGTCTTTGCACCGACGAACGACGCCTTCGGCAAGGTCGCCGACGCGACGATCGACGAGCTGTTGAACGAGCCGAACCAGATAAAGCTCAAGGCGATCCTGACCAATCACATCGTCGCCGGTAAGTTGATGGCCGCCAACCTGCCCTCGAGCCCGACAAGAACTTCCGTAGCGGGTGACGAGCTGACTTTCGGCGACACGAACGGGTTAAGAGTAAATGGAGCGACCATTCAGGCACGCAATATC
>JAJNPX010000325.1 GCA_021155145.1 Acidisarcina sp.
GCAATATCTTAGTATTGACTTTCATTTTCAACAATCAGGCGTCTAGCCGTTTCTTCAGCTCGTCTCGGGCGGTGATGATCTGTCTGGCGAGTTCGTCCGTTTCGGCCCCAGACAGGTCGCCGCAATTGACCACGCCGTTCAGTGTACTGCCATCCGTCTCATTGATAACGAATTGGAGTTCGCGACCCGACAGAAATCTGGACGCCGGGGTACATTGCACTATTTGATCCAGGAAGTAGATCCAGCTACCTTCATTGTCGAGCGCCGAAAAGTCAGATCCGGACGCGGCGACGTTCCGCTGAGCCGAGTAGAGTTCGCCGGCGATCCCCTTGGTCCCCGACGATGCCGCCATACCGGTCGAGAGGAACATCAATTGTTCTTCCAGCAGTATGAGGCGGCCGGCATATCCGCCCGAGTTCAGGAATACGTCAAAATGTACGTGCTGAACATCGCCGGCGATCCCGCGACGCTCTGCCTCTGCCTCAAATATCCGGATGACGGAAGGGTCGTAGTGAGGACGGTTGATGCTAAGGGCCGCGACCAGTTGATCGTCAAACATCGCTGCCGCCTTTTTTGCAAATGCGGTGGGATCGATCTTACTCATTTGAACCTCGATCGGATCTCCGGCAGGAGCATTTTAATTAGGTTATGGTACCGCCGTCAACCGTGATTATCTCACCATTCATGTAGGAATTTCGTTCGCTGACGATGAACGCCGCAAACTCAGCCAGTTCCTCCGGCCTTCCTAGGCGGCGAAGCGAAACCCAGTTCTCATGGGCCTCCAGAAGGCGTGCGGGCAGAGTATTTCCCAGATCTGTGTCAAATATCCCAGCCGCGATCGCATTCACTGTGATGCCGAAGTTCGCGGCTTCACGGGAGAGACACTTTGTGAATCCGATCATCGCCGCCTTTGAGGTCGCGTAATGCACAGAGGTAGGTAGGGCCCTGATGGCACCGATGCTGGTGATATTCAGGATCGTGCCCTTTCTCTGTCTTATCATCTGCTTGTAGAACGGTTTGGTGACGGCGAAGAGACTGTTCACGTTAGTATCCACCACCCAATCCCAGGATCGGTCGGTCGTAGTGGCAAAATTGTCACCCTTATTGACGGCCGCATTATTGACAAGTATCTCGACCGTGTCCCATTCTTCGTGTATCTCCCGGGCCACACGCTTCATACCGACGCGGTCAGTTACCGACACCTTAAAGGTAAGGCACTTCCGTCCGTAGTCTTCGACCCGTTGCATGACCTCTTTCGCAAGGTCCTCGCTTGAGTGATAGTTAAATGCAATGTCTGCTCCCTCACGTGCAAAAACGTCGCAGAGTGCTGCCCCGATACCGCGCGTTCCTCCCGAAATGAACGCATGTTTGCCTTCGAGTAAAAGACTCAAATTCGTATCTCCACCGGCCCCGATTTAAAAGTGTGTTTATGCAAACCTCAAGGTTAATGAAATGATTGCAAACTGACAAGTTAAGGGCACGCCTGACCACCAGATATCAATGGCACTCGCGTTGCCTTGATATCTGTGGCCTTGCTCCCGGCATCCTCGAAAGGCCAATTAACTGAGGTTTTATGGGCGCGAACAGTAAGAGTTTCGCTAGTGTGCTGAATTTCGTCATTTTCTTGGTGACAATTTTTGGTAGATTTGAGCGCTTTCTGCGCGTCCTGTATTGAACCTCCACCCCGTCCCGTCAAGCGTATGCGCAGAACCTACGAACGAGGATTCACGCTCATCGAATTGCTTTTGGTACTTGTGATCGCAGGTCTTATTGCCACGGTCGCAGTTCCTTCGTACATGAAGGCTCGCGATGCCGCGGACTCGGCGGTCGCGGTCGGACGTCTTCGTGCGATGCATACCGACCAGTCGATGTACCGGATCCAGAATTCGCGTTACGCCCGCCTTTCCGAGCTGAATGCATTTGCGAACAATTCCCACGGCAAGACCGTCGGCTCAACCGTTCGACATCGCGATTTCATCTTTTTGATGTTTCCAAATCCGACGGACCAGAGTCTAAGGCGCAATTACAACATTATCGCGTACCGGGTCCGTGAGGCCAGGGTCATTTCCCAATACGATATGGGAGAAGATGGGCAGATCGAGACCGTCCTCCCGTAACAAGGCAATCCCCTAATTCACGATGCAGCAGGAAAAAAAACCTCCGGCAGGGTCAGATGGCAATCCGGCGCTTATGCCTCGAAGGCGGCACCTCGGTGAAAAGGCCCTTCATCTAAGGATCGTTGAAGAGTTTCTTACCCAGCTAGAGCTGCACTTACTAAAATCGCCGAGCGAACAATTCAACCTTGATCCGGTCAAGCAGTGTTTGAGCGAGCTCAAGACGTTGAGCGATGATCCAACGGAGAGCGACCGCCGAAAGCGGGTCGAATTTCAGTTAGCCCATGAACTACTCCTATGGCAGGATCACCTTGCGAAACGCGACGAGCGGATCGAGGCTTATCACATACGGCGTTATTGTGACGGCCTGCGAAAGCCTCTCGATAGCGAGGTTTATGTCGCACTCGCTCGCTTTTACCGTGAGATCCCGCGCTCACGGCATAGCCTCAGCAAGTTCGATCTGGCCATCACGCGTGCTTACAGTGTGCAGCTCACCGACATACGTCGACAGCTTGTCTCACCGAGAAAAGCGATCGCGGAGAGCATATCGGCCCATTATTGTTCATGGGACCGCGTTGCCGTCACCTCTCAGGGATCTCACCGTGACGAGGTCGTATTCGACGCTTTTCTAAACGAATGCAACACTGTCGCCGATTTCCATTCGCTCACGGCCTCGCGTCTCTTCGATCGCATCCGGGAATACAAATCCGAACTGGCGGACCGATTTTGGGACCCAATCGTTGTGGCTGCCGCTATTGAATGCAACGTTCTGGTTGGCAACAAGCTGAACTTTCTGATGGCTAAGGCGAGTGAAACGCTGGGGGAGCGGCTAGGATCGGAGTTTGACTTTGCCGGAGCGTTTCAGGATGCGTCGCCTAATGCCGGGAATCACATCTCCGAGGTGATCAGAGCCATCGATAAGAAGGATTCGCTTATAACCTCGGTATCGGAATCGGACGACCTGAAGTTTCTCCGGTCGCTTTTGGCGCTCACCGATACCGTACGCGATGCGGCCGAAACAACGAACGCCGAAGCAGGCGAAGAGCCGGAGGCGGCATTCGCCTTGTCGATCAGCACAACCGAGTTCCAGTCGATCCTATCGCTTCTCTCTCAGCACAATCCCTCAACCAGGAGCATCGTGCGGTTTATCGATTCGCTGCAGATCGGCCATTCACTGGATCTCTCGGATTTTCTATTCGGGGAGGACGACCTGCCTGATCCGTTGGGACGCGAGGCGTTAGCGACCATCCTCTCACTCGAATCTCTGCGATCGGTGGAGCTCCACGAGCCAAAGGAGCTGCCCGCGATCGTACGAGATCAGGTGATGGAGCTTCTGAGAACGGCCGAGAATCTCGGCAACCGTATCGAACGATCGCTATCGGAAGCGAATGTGTCGGCCGGTCGGCGGCTGATAGTCGCGAACCGGCTTCTCGAAGCACGTATGCGGACCGAGCGCGCCGTTTATAAATTCACTAGCCGGGGCCTAGGTATAGCGAAGGAAAAGGAACCCGATGAGACGGCCATCGAACCGATGCCGTCGACCTTCTCTTATGTCGACTATGCGTCGCTCAGCGCAAACAAGTGGCTGGTAGGGGCAACAGTTGCGGCGCTGCTGCTTTCAGGTTTTCTGTATCTTTCTGCTGGCAGAGGTACAGCCTCGCTCCCGGACGACGTCGAGATAATTGAGGCGTCGCGGCTCCCCGGCGGAAAAGTGTTGAGCAATGCGCACCGTCAGGGCAGCACCCTTTATGTGGTCGCGACCGATGCATGGCGTCAAAAATCCGATTCGGAAAAGACCGAATCACTGAAGGACCTGATCGGCATCCCGTCAAAAACGAGGCTTGAGACCGTGCTTGTCTTGGACGATCAGGGACAACCGCTCGCCGATATATCCGGCAACGGTATGAACCTCAACACCGTAGCACCTGTGTATTCTGAAGAAGGAAATAATTAGGCTGCCGCTGAGGCGGCGCTTTCAGGCGGCAGAAGGGTGAGGATCTCTTTTACGATCGACTCCGTAGAGTTGGGCAAAGACAGGCCTGACGTCGCATTTCTCATTTCCGAATAACGGCCGGGATCGGTCGAGAGCAGACGTACCACCGATACGATATCAGATGGCTTTTCAAGCAGGATCCCGGCGCCTTTTTGAGACAGCATGCGGGAGGTACCCGCCTCTTGCGGCATTGGCGGCGTCGTTACGTCCGCAATGATGGGCAGGCGGCAAGCCAGGGCCTCGAACGTCGTCAATCCGCCCAGCTTCGATATCATGACGTTTGCCGATTGCATTAGCTTTTCGATCTCGTCCGAATACCCGATCACCTTGACGGGAAACTTGGCGTGCCTGGCCATTTCCTCAGCCTCAAGCCTCAGTTCATCGTTCCGGCCGGCAAGAAATATCGCCTGAACATCAAGCTCACCGCGGACCAGTTCCTTGAAGATCGCCGGAATATTACCGCCGCCGATCCAACCCGCATTCACGAACACGGTGAACTTCTCGGCATCGAGCCCAAATGCTGTTCGCGCGAGTTTCGCCTCGGCCTCGGTGACCTCTTGAAACTTGGGATGCACTGGCATACCGGAGATCTTGATCTTGGTTGCCGAGACGCCGTAATCGACGAGCTGCCGCTTCGCGTCCTCGTTTGCCACCAAATAGAGCGAAACATCGTCGCAAGCCCAGCCCTTCCAAAATCCGTAGCATGGATCGGTAACGACCGTTACGAGGGGTATCTGATCGGACAGGTTAAGTTCGCGTAATATGCGGCCGAAGATATGCTGCGTCAGCGGGTGAACACTGACCACCACGTGCGGACACCATTTCTCGAACGATGCTTTAAGAGGCACGATGCAGCGTTTTATAAAGAACTCTCGGGTTTCCGGCCTGAAACGGTTGACCGCCCAGTACAGGTACTTCATCCACCCCTGCTTGTGCCTCAGGAGCCAGTTGTAGACCCTCACCAGCTTGTCGGTCAGGTGATGCGATTCCTCGATGGCCTTGATCGTGCGCACCGCCATCGATTCGCCATGCCAAAACCGCTCGAGGCCGTCGGCAAGCGTTTTCGCCGCCGACTTGTGGCCACCACCCGTATCGGAAGAGATAATGAGAATTTTTGGTGAACCTGACTGCATCAGCGCACTTCCATCAACGTCGGTCGGATCGAGAGACAAAAGCGAGATATCAATTGGCTGTTTCAGGCTTTTAAGGCGACCTCTTTCGCCGCCGCAAAACCGCCATTCTTCGCAGCTTTCTTCATCTGGCCCTCTAGTTTCTTGATCTTAACGAGGTGGCCCGCGTTGAACGGAAGCGACGGATAATAGCAATTTGATTCGTGCGTGCAGTAGCATCCGTTACCAGCTTCCTTGCGGCGGGTTTTCATCGCGTCGGTTTTCCACGCGGCCTGAAAGTTCCAATCGTAATCGCGAAGGCTTAATACATCCGGCTTATTTTCACACGACGACAACACGCCGTTATCGTAAATGACCGCTCCCGCACTGCCTGCATAACATTTAAGCTGGGCCTTATTCTCTTCCTTGGTCTTGGCTATAAGGTCATGCATATAGATGTCGACCGCCGCCTTAAAGAAACCTGATCTGCCGCCGTAGTTATT
>JAJNPX010000328.1 GCA_021155145.1 Acidisarcina sp.
GATATTGCAGGAATTCGCGGACGGCGTCGAAGCGAGCGTTTTCTATTTTCGCCATCCGGGCCACGAACGCGGCGAGATATTCTCGATCACGGAAAAAAGATTTCCGAAGCTGGTGGGGAATGGAACATCCAGCCTCGAAGAGCTTATTCTCAGCGACGAACGCTCCGTCTGCCTGGCGGCCAAGTACTTTGAGCAAAATTCGGATAGGCTGGACCAGGTGCCGGCGCGTGGTGAGGAAGTGCAGATAATCGATGTCGGCACGCATTCGCGCGGAGCGATCTTTCTCGACGGATCGTGGTTAAGGACGCCGGAACTTGAGCGCGCGATAAATGACATTTGCCGCAGCTATGACGGGTTTCATTTTGGACGATTCGATCTTCGTGCGAGATCGTTCGAGGAGATGGGTGAAGGGAAATTCAAGATCGTCGAGCTTAACGGCGTAACGAGCGAATCCACCAATATCTACGACCCTCGGTATAGCTTGCTCGACGCATACCGGATCCTTTTCAGGCAATGGCGTTTGGCGTTCGAGATCGGCTCCGCAAATTGCGCTCTCGGCCGGCGTCGAACATCCGTCGCCGCCCTTGCGAAATTGCTTCTCAATAGCAACGCGGGAACGGTCACTCCCCAGCGATAGATCTTCACGTCCCGGCCTAATCGAAGGCGCGTTATAGATCGAAGAGATCTGCGTTATTCATTTGACCGAAATTCAGCCGAGCAACAACCTGCGATATTTTTCGTTGATATTCTCGACGTCGCAGACGACGAAGTAGTCGATCGTCCCAAACTCAGGATCGACGACCGGTGCGCCGCAGATCTTGGCACCGATCGCAAGATACATCTTGAAAAGCTGCGGCAGTTCGAGGTGGTCGTCTATGTCCGCGACGCCGCCCTGACGGCAGATCTTTTCCGCGCGCGGCCGGACGGTCAGGCTCTGATGGAGAAATCCGTCGCGCATAAGCTTTCGGAACACATCCCATCCTTCCGAATGATCCGTCGTGAAGATGGAACAACATCCAAAAAGATATCGCTTTTCGGTTTTTCGCAGATAGTCGGCCAGGCCCTTCCATAGCAGGAAGAGGACCTTGGTATTTCGGTGCTCCCGGGCGATACAGGCGCGGCCTATTTCGATCGACTTCTCCAGGACGGCCTCAGGCAGGTCTTCGATGCTGAATTCACCATAAGAGTAGAATCCACTCGCCGCCCCGGCTGTTTCCAGCGAATTGAGCCGGTATGTCCCGACGGTCTCACCCGTTTGCTCATCGACAACGATCAGATGCCGGCACGCGAAATCAAACTTGTCGTATTCGAGGCGCAAGATATCATCTCTCGGGCTTTGACCGGCCAACTCCACGTTGAATACGTCGTATCGCAGCCTGAGCGCCGATTCAATTTCCTTTTGCGTAGTTGCGAGTCGGACAGTGTAGCGGCTGGACAAGGTCCCCCGCCTACCGGGTTCGATCGCCGCGGTATGCCGAGGTTTGGCAGGGGAACATTCCGGGCGCATCAGTTTCTCAGTTCCTCGTTTCATCGCTCCAATGCCCTCCGGAGCTCGGCGATGTTTCGTGGAACCTTCCTCGATAGCTTACCCCGCAGATCGGGCCTGCTTGCCATTGCGGGGATCAGCAGTGCGATCTCCTCCGGTGTGAAGTAGCTTCGTTTCTTTGGCGCGACCTTCTCTTGCGGGATGTTTTGATAGAGCCACTTGCGGTATTTGATCAGACCATCGCCGTAACCACGTTCGATCGCTACGAGGTCTGTCTTGCGTTCAAAATTCACGGAAGAATCACCGTTTACCAACCTGACCAATGATACCAGTTGGAAGAAGTTCTTTCGCCGATAATAATCAGCATGCCCAAGTTCATGGGCGATGATCGCCCGGATCCCATCGAGCGGGGCTCCCAGCTCGAAAACGCACGGGTTGACACTCATTATGATCCGGATCCCGCGAAAGGCAAGATAGCGGGAGATCGAGAATCGCGTCTCGAAATAGGTCGCCTCTTTCCTCATCGTTTTGATCCGGATCGGATACTTCTTCAGCTCGGGAAAAGATGTGTTAACAGCTTCATTGACGATCTCACGGGTCCTTTCGACTGCATCTTCCGCACTTACGCTGCGGCTCGCGCACGGCTCGGCCGCCTCAGCCTCAGCCTTCATCCCGCATACTGAGGGACTGTAAAGGCACAACGCTCCAAACAGCAGAACGAAAACACTAAGGATCTTCGGCATCTGTTCTCTTTTATTGACGCGAAGGCCGCCCCGGATTCCCATTGACCTGCCTCATCGGTCAAGCTGTGCAAGAAATTCTTTGGGAGAGAATGTGACTTGAAGCCGTTTGGCAATGGTCCCGTCCGGACGGATAAGGAAGAGCGTCGGAAAGCCAGTCACATGGTATTTCTCGATGAACCGCTCTCCCTCTTCCGATTCGTATTCGATCCGCGAAAAGATGAATCGCTTGTCGATCGCGCGCTTGACCTCAGGATCCGCGAAGACCTCGTTGTCGAGCCGGCGGCAGCTCGAACACCAAACGGCCGAAACCTCCGCAAGGATCAATTTCCCTTCATTCGCGGACCGGACGGTCGCCTCGTCAAAGGCAACACTCTTAAGTCCCGTGTTCTCGATCGCTCTTCGGCCGAGGTAGCTCTGCACCTCAACATTCAGGAAATAGATGGATGCAGCGGCTATCCCAAAAAATAACCATGAGCGCAACTTGCTCGGAACCTTGAACGTCATGGTCAACCTGCCGTTTCCTTCTGTTGCGAGAGGAAAGGCAGTCCTCGCAAATATACAACAACGCCGAGAAGGATCATCACGGCAACCGGGACCGGCGCCATACCGAACTCGCTGTGCATAAGATGCGTGGCAAGTGCGCCGATCAGGATAAGGATCAACCCTGTCGCCGCGAGCCCTGCAAGGCGGGGAATAAGCAGCCCGATCGCACCCAAGACCTCAAAGAATCCGATGATGTACTGCATGAAGCCCGGAAAGCCCCAGCGAGCGAAATTTGCGGTCACCTCGGCCTCCCCCATAAGCTTTTGACCGCCCATCATCAGGAAAAGTGCCGCAATGAGAATCTGGATGATCCATGAAATTATCGATTTACCTTTAGTCACTTCGTTACCTCACTCTTTTATTTAGAGAAGCACTAGAAACATACTCCACAAGCTATCTTTTATTCCATTTGCCCATAATAGGAAAGGGAGGCTCCCTTGCGGACAGCCTCCCTTCCAACTCTATCGAGTGTTTCAGTCTCGCCTCAGAAAGAGAATCGAAAACCAAAACGCACCTGCCTGCCCTGCTGAAAACTGAGCGGCTGCCCGTATCTGGCATCGGGCCGAAAAGGGTCGGTAATCGTCCTAAGATTCCCTTCCGAATCGATCGCGCTAAATGACACGTCATTGTTGATCAGGTTGAGCACCTGGTCTCGAATCCCCCCGCCAAATATCGCACGAATTGTATTAAGTTCATCGCAAACGCCGCCAAGGCAATTATTAAGGAAATTGAACGTTGCGGTGATAGGTTGGCCGTTTGCGTTTTGACCAAAAACCACTGTCTGGTCGCCCGCCAGGCTGCCCACAGCCAGTACATTGAAGACATCGGTTACATTTTTCTCGTCAAACAGATTTATGAAGTTAGCCTCTAACGCGATGCTATACCTCTTGTCTGCTCCAAACCTGTAACGATGGGTGACCGCAAAGTCGGTCTGCGTAAAGTTCTCGGTCCTTCCAAGGTCGTTCCGTCCGAAGACAAAAGTATTCGCATTGAAGAGCGATACCTGGGTTGAGATCGGCGTGCCGCTTGTCCCGAGG
>JAJNPX010000335.1 GCA_021155145.1 Acidisarcina sp.
CGCTGCAAGGACTACGACTGCTGTACCATGTTGGTCGTCGTGAAAAACGGGAATATCAAGCTCTTCTTTCAATCTTTCTTCGATCTCAAAACAGCGTGGTGCTGAGATGTCCTCGAGATTTATTCCTCCGAAGGCGACCGAGATATTCTTGATCGTCTGTACGATCTCGTGCGGATCCTTTGTATTGAGGCAAATCGGAAATGCGTCCACGCCGCCAAATTCCTTAAAGAGCTGACATTTGCCTTCCATTACCGGCATCGCGGCCGCGGGCCCGATGTCTCCCAATCCGAGAACGGCGGTTCCATCTGAAACGACGGCAACGGTGTTCTTCTTTATCGTAAGATTAAAGACCTTTTCCGGGTCCTTTTTGATGGCTTCGCAAACGCGCGCAACACCGGGTGTGTAGGCCATCGAGAGGTCCGATCGAGTTTTGAGCGGCATCTTCGAAACTGTCTCGATCTTTCCGCCGAGGTGCATTAAAAAGGTCCGGTCGCTGACATTCACTACCTCAACACCATCGATATCGCGGACAGCGCTTATGATCTGTTCGTCGTGATTCTCGCTGGCGGCATTTACCGTGAGGTCGCGTATAAGGAAATCCTTTCCGACGCTGACAATGTCGATGCCCTCGATATCTCCGCCCGCGTTGCCGATAGCTGTGGCGATCTTGCCAAGTTGTCCCGGTTTGTTGTGTATCTTTACGCGAAGGGTGAGGCTGTAGCTCGCGTTCGGTGTTGGTGTATTTGTCATTCGGACCTATTAAAGCTCGTTCGTCGCAAAGAAGTTCAAACTGATCCCGCAATCGAAAAGTATGACGAAAAAGAAATTACGTGGCAAATGAAGGGCCCGTTCAGGTATCGAAACAATAGCAAACGAGCCGGGTTTGGACCGAATAACGTCTTGCTGTTCGCTTACATTGCGGATAATCTAATGGCGTTCCCAGGGTTTTTCGATATATGTCTACAAAACATCTCTTTCTTTTTTTCGGATCAATTTTCTCCCTCTTGACCTTTGCATGCGTTCCGCCGGATAAAGCTCGTCGCGAAGGCTGCAAGATCAAGGTCGGCATAGTATTCGATATCGGCGGTAAGAACGACCGCTCATTCAACGCGGCTGCGTGGGAAGGTGTAAAGCGTGCCGAAGAAGAATTACCGATCTGCTTGTATGACGTCGAGCCCGGCAATCCGACATCGATCGAGCCCGCTATGCGGGCCTTTGCCGAAAAGAACTTTGACCTGATCATCGGCGTCGGATTCGCACAGGGCCCGATCATGCAGAGTGTTGCCACCGATTACCCTGACGTCAAATTCGCGATCATCGACGGCGTTATTTTCGAGGCGGACGGAAAGACACCGAAAAAGAATGTCGCGTCGCTCGTTTTCCGAGAACATGAAGGTTCCTACCTTGTCGGAATGATCGCTGCTTCCAAATCGAAAACCGACGTGCTCGGATTTCTAGGCGGTATGGACATTCCCCTCATACACAGATTCCAAAAGGGATACGAAGAAGGGGCCAGAGCGGTAAATCCAAGTGTCCGGATCGTCAGCAATTACGTCGGGGTTAACGATGCCGCATGGAACAATCCGGCAAAGGGAAAAGAGCTTGCACTTGCTCAGATCGAAAAAGGTGCCGACGTTATCTTTACTGCGGCTGGAAACTCGGGTCTTGGAGCCTTTGACGCAGTCGAGCAGTATGGAAAAAATGAGAAGGGAGAAGCGAACCGCTTTGTGATCGGCGTCGACTCGAACCAGAATGCTGTAAAACCCGGATTCGTCCTAACTTCAATGGTAAAGCGCGTAGATAATGCGGTTTACGATGCCGTCAAGGAAGTGCTTGAAGGCAAGTTCGAGGGCGGTTTTCACGTTTTCGGGCTAGATAAGGACGGGGTCGCCTACGCTATGGACAAATATAACGAAGAGATTATTCCAGGTCCGGTGATATTAAGGGTCGAAGAGGCAAAGAAAGAGATAATCGACGGACGGATAAAGGTCACGGATGCACTGGCCAACTAGAAGATGCTGGAACTGAAAAATATTAGAAAGGCGTTCGGCGATTGTGTTGCTAACGAGAACGTATCGCTGACAGTTCACACGGGAACTATCCACGCCATCGTGGGCGAGAATGGCGCAGGGAAATCGACGGCGATGAAGGTCGTCTATGGTTTCTACAACCCCGATCAAGGCGAGATCATATTTGACGGCAAACCGGTCACGATCCGCAATCCGCACGATGCTATCGCTCTGGGCATCGGCATGGTACATCAGCACTTCATGCTGGTCGGCAATATGACCGTGGCGGAGAATATCATTCTTGGAGCGGAAACCGGCTCTGTAGCCAACCTTGATCTGGATAGAGCCAATACGGAGATCAAGAAACTCTCGGACGAACTTCGGTTGAATATCGATCCGACCGCTTTGATCGAGGACCTATCGGTTGGCCAACAGCAACGAGTTGAACTTCTCAAAGCCCTTTATCGGGACGCGAGTTTTCTGATCCTTGACGAGCCGACTGCCGTTCTCTCACCTCAGGAGGTGGATGAATTCTTCACAATACTGCGGCGAATGAAGCACCAGGGGAAAACGATCGTCATAATCACTCATAAGCTGGACGAGGTGCTGGCGATCTCCGACGAGGTCACAGTGATGCGCGACGGAAAGACCGTCGGCCATGTGAAAACGTCCGAAACCAGCGCTCAAGACCTTGCACGTATGATCGTCGGACGCGACGTTCTGCTCCGTGTTGAAAAGACGGCTGCAAGGCCGGCAGCCGTTATTCTTGAGGTCAAGAATTTGGTGGTTCCAGGAAAACACGGCGTTGCGGTCGATGACGTTTCCTTCAGCGTCAGGGCGGGCGAGATCGTCGGGATAGCCGGTATCGAGGGCAACGGCCAGACCGAACTGGTCGAGGCTCTCGCCGGACTGTTGAAACCGGCGGGCGGGCGGGTCGAGTTCGAAGGCAACGACATTACTGGCTCCTCAGCTCGCGCGATCAAGGAAGTGGGGATCGCCCATATTCCCGAAGACCGGCATCGCCGCGGGCTGCTTCTTAATTCCGACCTTTCGGAAAACTCCATCCTCGGCTTCCATTACCGTCGTCCCATTGCCGATGCCATCGGCGTAATGAGTAGCTCCGCAATAAAAAAGCGAGTTAGTGAGATCATCGATAACTTTGACGTTCGGCCAGCAGACCCGGAACTGATCGCAAGATCGCTGTCCGGCGGAAACCAGCAG
>JAJNPX010000074.1 GCA_021155145.1 Acidisarcina sp.
TGAGATAGTGCCGCTGGTCTTCGTCGGCTATGAGGCGCTTGAGAATATCCGTCACTCGAAAGCCCGCGATTGGCTCACGCAATACAAATGGGTCGTGTACTTCTTCGTCGCGGTCGCCTTCTGGAACCTTGTCGGTGCGGGTGTGTTCGGTTTCATGATCAACCCCCCGATCGCTCTTTACTATATGCAGGGCCTGAACACGACGGCGGTGCATGCGCACGGAGCGCTCTACGGCGTTTACGGTACGCTGGGCCTGGCACTCACATTGTTTTGCCTGCGTGCGATGGACCCGCAACGCGTTTGGAACACAAAGCTACTTGCGTTCTCCTTCTGGGCACTGAACATTGGAATGCTGCTTGAGATCCTACTCAGCTTATTGCCCATTGGCCTTTTGCAAACCTATCAATCGGTCTCGCAGGGATATTGGGCGGCTCGAAGCCCTGAGTTCATGCAGTCCGATCTGATGCAGGTGCTTCGATGGATGCGGATGTTGGGCGATACGGTCTTCGCCATCGGTGCGGCGGCCTGGGTTTGGTTCGCGATCGGGCTGATCATTTCCCGAAAACGGCCCCTTCCCTGAATCGCGGCTCGGACCCAATTCAACGGATCGATCGCAAAAGGCCGTCGGTAGAATCAAGTACGATCTTTCCATGCTCGATCCGCAAGAGGCCGTCGTCTGCAAATCGCCGGATCACGCGGATCGCGGTCTCGGTGGTGAGTCCGGCCATCTCGGCGATCTCCTGCCGTCGAACTTTGATCTTTACCGGAAAGGAGTCGTGATGATTTTCCGCAAGGCGGATCAATACATGGGCTATCCGCCTCGAAGGCGATGACTTTGCGAGGTTCTGGATCGTGGATGTCTTCTCCCGGAGCATCTCGCACATCCACTCGATCACGGCGACGGCAAATTCCGGTGATGTTCTGATGAACTCCAAAAGGTCCGAACGCTGGATCAGAAGAAGACAGGCCGGTTCCATCGCGATGGCGGTAGCCGGGTAGGTCTTACCGTCGAAGACGGGCGGAAGGGCGAACATCTCGCCCGACTCGAAGATCCCAACGATCAGCTCCTTTCCGGGCTCAGGAAAGTGGACCATCTTGACCTTTCCAGAAATGACGACTGGCAGGTGCTCCGCGGCGTCGCCCGCAGCGAAGATATGTTCACCGGCACCGAATCGCTGCTCTCTTCCGATCTGCTTAAGGCTCCCCTCCAGTTCTTTGCTAATGCTTCCGATCAGGGGCTTCATAGGGCACTTCCATTAACGAGGACCGCAGTGCCGAACGTCGCGAACAAGATCAGGCTTACGAAGGCATTGGTGGTAAAGAATGCGGCGTCCATGCGTGAAAGGTCGTCGGCGCGAACGAGCGTATGTTGATAGACCAGCAGTAGCCCGACCGCAGCGACGCCTGCGAGGGCGATCCAGCCGAGGCCGGTGACCAGGTAGAGAAGGGCCAGGACGACGAACGCCTGAAAGTGGAACAAACGGGCGATCCACAGGCTTCGAGCGATGCCGAACCGGGCCGGGATCGATCTCAGGCCGGACCGCTTATCAAAATCGTGATCCTGGCACGCGTACATAACATCGAACCCCGCCGTCCACATAAGCACGAATAGCGAGAGGATCAGAGGTACCTCAGAGTCAATTGACCCGCGGACGGCGATCCATGCCGCGGTCGGCGAGATAGCAAGCGCCCAGCCGAGGAAGAGATGAGCCAAAGCCGTAAACCGCTTTGCGTACGAATAGCCGAGGACGCTGACGAGTGCGACCGGCGAGAGGACGAAGGTGAGCCGGTTCAATGAATATGCGGCCAGGAGAAAAAGGCCAATGGATACGAACAGAAACACCCAGGCGAACTCGACACTCAGTTTGCCCGTGGGAAGCTCGCGTCCGGCCGTGCGGGGATTTGCCGCGTCGATCTCGCGGTCGACGATCCGGTTAAAGGTCATGGCAGCCGATCGGGCGCCCACCATCGCCATCGTGATCCACAAGATCTGCCCCCATGTGGGAAAGCCCCCGGCCGCGAGCACCGCCCCGAGGAATGCAAACGGAAGTGCAAAAAGGGTATGCTCGAACTTGATCATTCCGAGCGTGGTAACGAGTTTGGCAGAAAGGCTCGACATCGCAATATGACCAAGATCGCAATGTTAGCAAATTCGCCGCACTTTTTCAGATGCACCCATGCCGTCAGGTAAGACCCACGATCTATTGACGCTTGCACTTTGTTTGCCGGTCGTCGCCGGTGCGTATGCGCTGACGGCTGAGGTTGTCGCGTCGTCGGTCGCCGGGGCGGCCTTTCTTTTTGGCGGGATCGTTTTCGGGCCGGACCTCGACACCGTGTCAAAACAGTATTCCAGATGGGGGCCGTTCAGGCTGCTCTGGTTTCCCTATCGGACGTTCTTTAGGCACCGATCGAGATGGACCCACGGGCTACTGTTCGGAACGCTCATCCGCGTGGTCTATTTCCTGGGCATAGGGTCGATATTTGTGTTTGGCGGCGCCAGTCTTTATGGCTTGTTCGCCGGCGGAGGCAACCCGGAGATCGGAGAATTCGCAGACCTCTGGAGAGGAGCGGGAGCCCTGAGCTTTTCATTACTGGGAGACCAAATGCTGCTCGCCATTTTCGCGGGGATGTGGGCCGGCGCCGCGAGCCACACGCTGACCGATGTAACTGTCAGCTACGTAAAGACAGGCAGGGTCGATATCCTGCTTTGAATTACTTACCCGTGCGCGCCTGCGATAGCCGCAACGCCTGACGGCGGACGGCATCGGATATGTTCTTGTTCTTTGAAAGCGCCGCAAGGTCGCGAAGCTGAAGCCGCGAAAGGATATTCATCACATTCGCGACCGGCGTGCGCGGGTTGCGGGCGAGATTGTGGACGACCGTGTAACTGCGCGCCCAATGCCTGTCGTTCGCGATCTTTCTGAGCACATCCTCAGGCACGGAGCGCATCGCGGCGATCTTCTCGACCTCCTGCTCGGTTATTCGCGGATTTTGGACCACCGCCTGCGAAACGATCCGGTTCGGGTCGCGTATCAGGATATTGCGGGCCTCGCGGTCGCCTTTCATCGCGAGCTTTACGCGGTCCTTCATACCCATCTTGAGTATCCGGTTAAGGATCGAGATACGCTCGTTCGGGAGATCGACGCCTTCGACCTTTAACTCGCCTAGGATCTTATCGACGATCGCCTGTCGTTGTTCTTCGGTCTCTTCGTAAAACTCCTCGATGTATTCTAGGCCCAACCACGAATCGTCGGTTTCGTCGTCGGTGGCCTCGATCATCGACGCAAGGAAGAGGGCATCGTCGATGTCCATGCCCGCGGCTTCGAGGTCCTGGCCGAATTCCGAATTTTCGATAAATTGGGCGGCGGCCTCTTTTCCCTGGGCACGCAGTTCGTTCGCGATCTGCTGGGTCCCGCGTTCTTTCTCAAAGAACTCGCGTTTCGTCTCGGACGCCCGCCGGTCGGCCTCGGGTGTTCGAAACTCGTTGCCAAGTATGGCCTCGAGCACCGAGGGCGTCTGGATCAGAAGCTGCTGATTGAAGGACAAAAGTTCTAGGAGGTTGCCATTCTTCGTCTGGCGGGCCAATTTCGCGATAGATGCCGGCGGTGTCCTGGGATTGCGGAGAACTGCCTCGTGCGTTTTGGCGCTGACGTTCGGCCGCTCGGCAAAATATGCCAGAACGCTCTCGGGCACCGTTTCGGTAACAAGCGCGGTCCCGAGCATAGAATCGTCCTGCGTGCCGAGCGAGGCATCGGCGTGATCAGCCAATTCCTTGTCGCCCGAGCGGGCGAAACTCACAAGGACCTCCAAAAGGTCGGCTTCGGGCAGCGGGAGAACGCCGCGGGCCGCGGCTACCTGGGCCGGTCGGGGAGCCGTGCCCTCAATGAGGGCCTTGACGACGGGATTGGTCGAAACTATCTCGGATGACATACTTGGACGAGATCATGTGTGCAGCACGGTCGGCTGCGGCGGTAAACCCGATATTACCATATTCCAGGGCTGGCTTGACGGCGGACTTTCAATGCCTTAGCCTCAAATTTTTGCGGGAGGCTTCAGCGGTACGGGCCTGCTCGTTATATTATTTCACTACGATCTAATAATGATTAAAGAACAACTTCGAAAATTGATCGCCGAAAAGGATGCGACCATCGGCGTTATTGGGCTCGGCTACGTTGGCCTGCCATTGATCGTGGAATTTGCTCTCAAGGGCTTTAAGGGCATTGGGTTCGAGGTGGACGCAAAGAAGGTCGATGACATAAACGCCGGCCGGTCGTACATCGTCGATGTCTCAAATGAGAATGTAAAGAAGTGCGTTGACGGCGGAGGCCTTGCCGCCACCACCGACTTTCGCAAGCTGATCGATTGTGACGTTGTCGTTATATGTGTCCCGACGCCGCTGCGAAAGACCAAGGACCCGGATATGTCCTACATAATCGCGGCCGGCGAAGAGATCCAAAAATATATGCGTCCCGGCCAGCTCGTGATCCTCGAGTCGACGACGTATCCGGGAACGACCGATGAAGTGCTCCAGCCGATGTTCGAAATGAAGGGGTTCAAGCTCGACGAAGACGTTCTTCTTGCCTTCTCACCGGAACGGGTCGACCCGGGCAATCCGCAGTTTCAGACTCACAACATTCCAAAAGTGGTCGGCGGCGTAACGAAGGATTCGACCGAGATCGCGTCCTTTCTCTACAGCCAGATAGTGGAAAACGTGCATAGCGTTTCCTCGGCACGTGTGGCTGAGGCGTGCAAGCTCTGGGAAAATACATTTCGCGCCATAAATATCGGTATGGCGAACGAAATGGCAAAGGTCTGCAATGCGCTCGGCATCGACACCTGGGAGGTTGTCAGGGCGGCGGCCACAAAACCATTCGGCTTCATGGCGTTCTATCCGGGGCCGGGTATCGGCGGACACTGCATCCCGCTCGACCCGCATTATCTTTCGTGGAAGGCGCGCCAGCACGGGTTCGATTCGCAGTTCATCTCGCTCGCCGAGCAGATAAACTCGGGAATGCCCGCCTATGTGGTGAAGCTCGTTTCGACCGCACTGAACGACGTGAAAAAGGCAGTCAACGGGTCGAAGGTCCTTGTACTGGGCGTCGCCTACAAAAAAGACATCGATGACATGCGCGAATCGCCCGCACTCTCGATCATCGACCTATTGCGGTCGCGCGGAGCCGACCTCGTCTATCATGATCCGTTCGTTCCGGAGGTGACCTTTGATCACGCATATACGATCGGCGATGGCGAACCGCTGCTCAATACGGAACTAACTGACGATTTGATCAAGAATTCGGATTGCGTGATCATCTGTACCGACCATTCCAATGTCGACTACACACGCGTGTGCGAACTCGCACCGTTGATAGTGGATACCCGTAATGCTCTGTCGGAAGACGTTCGCAATGGCAGCAAGGCAAAGATAGTCAGGTTGTAATGTAGGGGCTGCGGCTGCTTTGTGACTCTCTTTGCCACCCGTGCCCGCTGATAGCCGGAACTTCAAGCCGCGATCATGCAAAAGATCCTCATCGTCGTGGGCGCTCGGCCGAACTTTATGAAGGCCGCGCCCATTTGCGCCGAGATGCGGCGGCGGCCGGACGAGTTCGACGTAAAGGTCGTCCACACCGGGCAGCATTACGACGCGGCGATG
>JAJNPX010000350.1 GCA_021155145.1 Acidisarcina sp.
GGGACGGAAATGGCGGGATAGATCGCGAGTAGCCCTGACCCACGGGACTAGCTGCAACGTAGGCTTTATATGTTCGTCGCCGTTGGCGACGCCCATCAGCCAAGCCAGAACGCAAAAATCGAGTCTTCGATCGAGACGTTCTCGCAGAACCTCGAAATGCGATAATTCCAGTTTCGGTTGACAACATAATCAGCCTGCCTGAGCTTGACACGGATTTCTCAAAATCATAATATCTAGAGTTTCGGACTTTGACGGTCTGGGGTTTAGTGTGGCTGCAGGTGGCGGCTAACACGCAGATTTTTGAAAGCTTTAACAGGAATTGTAGCGTAAAGGGCTTCGAACCAACGGAGTTTGGGATATAAAAAGCTGCGGACAGGAATGTCCGCGTTCCAATTTGCCACGCTACAGCAAAGTTTCGCTTTCTGAATTCGAGACAATCTATTACAAAGAGCCCTAACTTACGTGCGGGCTACTGAATTCAACCAGCTAGTGCTGCTTGAGCTAACTGCCGGAAAATTTCCGGAAAGAGTCAGGTGAGACGTTAGTTTTGCCTTTTTGATAATGGAGCCGGGGACACTCTTGTCCCCATGAGTGCGAAGCACGAAAGAGTTTTTACGCCGCAGGCGGCGTTGGGGACATGAGTGTCCCCGCTCCGAAAAGATTATGCCGACTATTAATCAATTGGTTCGCAAGGGCCGCGAGAGAGTCAAGTACAAGACGGCCAGCCCGGCGCTGCAGGCGAATCCGCAGAAGCGGGGCGTTTGCACGCGTGTATATACATCGACGCCGAAAAAGCCGAACTCGGCACTTCGCAAGGTCGCACGTGTACGCCTGACCAACCAGATCGAGGTCACTACTTATATACCGGGAATCGGCCACAACCTGCAGGAGCACTCGATCGTGCTCATTCGCGGCGGCCGTGTAAAGGACCTTCCGGGTGTGCGCTATCACATCATCCGCGGAACGCTGGATGCCTCGGGCGTCGCGAACCGCAACCAGGCCCGTTCGAAGTACGGTGCGAAGCGTCCAAAGGGAGCGAAATAGTGGACGGTGGGCGGTGGCCAGTGGTCGGAAAGACCGCTGCTGACCACTGACCACTGTTGACTGAACACTGATTTATGGCACGAAGAAGAGTAGCAGAGCGTAGAGAAATACTTCCTGATCCGATCTACAACAGCCAGTTGGTGACCAAGTTCATCAACGGAATGATGTGGGAAGGCAAAAAGTCGGTTGCCGAAGCCATCTTTTACGGGGCGATGAACAAGATCGCGGACCGTACGGGCGAAGAGCCGCTCAAGGTGTTCAAGAAGGCTGTCGATAACGTGGCCCCGACGCTCGAGGTCAAGTCAAGGCGTATCGGCGGTGCTACATATCAGGTGCCGCTCGAGGTGAGCCGCGACCGGCGCAACGCTCTCGCGATCCGCTGGATCGTGGCGAATGCACGCGGCCGGAGCGAAAAGACGATGATCGACAGGCTCGTCGGCGAGCTTTTGGATTCGAATCAGGGCCGCGGCGGTGCGGTCAAGAAGAAGGACGACGTCCACCGCATGGCTGAGGCGAACAAGGCGTTCGCTCATTACAGATTTTAGGGGCGGTCAGCATTCAGCCGTCAGCATTTGAGCCAGAGATTGGTTTTGCTGAACGCTGATGGCCGACAGCTAATTGCTACAGCAATGGCAAACATTAGTTTAGACAAATACAGAAACATCGGGATCATGGCCCACATCGACGCGGGCAAGACCACGACGACCGAGCGCGTGCTGTTCTATACAGGCGTTTCGCACAAGATCGGCGAGGTCCACGAGGGCACCGCGACGATGGACTGGATGGAGCAGGAGCAGGAGCGTGGAATTACTATAACGTCCGCTGCGACGACCTGTTTCTGGAAGCGCAACGGTCAGGACCACCGCATCAATATCATTGACACGCCGGGGCACGTCGATTTTACGATGGAGGTCGAACGTTCGCTTCGCGTGCTCGACGGTGCGGTCGCGGTATTCGACGGCGTAGCGGGCGTTGAGCCGCAGTCCGAGACCGTCTGGCGTCAGGCCGATAAATACGGCGTCCCGCGTATCTGCTTTATAAACAAGCTCGACCGTGCGGGTGCATCTTTCGAGAGAAGCTTCAATTCGATCCTCGTCCGCCTCGGGGCGAACGCGGTCGCATTGCAGATACCGATCGGCGAGGAAGACCAGCTCAAGGGCGTGATCGACCTTATCTCGATGAAGGGCCTGATCTGGAACGACGAGACGAAAGGCGCCGAGTATGAGACGGCCGAGATACCCGCCGAGCTCGTCGAATCGGCAAAGGAATGGCGCGAAAAGCTTGTCGAGGCGGTTTCGGCAATTGACGACGATCTGATGGCCAAATACCTCGAGGGCGAGGAGATCTCGGAAGACGAGATCCGCAAGGCACTCCGCCAGGGAACCATCGATCTAAAGATCGTGCCGGTCGTCACCGGCTCTGCATTTAAGAACAAGGGCGTCCAGACATTGCTCGATGCGGTTGTCGATTACCTTCCGAGTCCGCTCGATGTTCCCGCGATCGAGGGGACAAACCCCAAGACCGACGAGGTCGAAACACGCGATGCGGATGCAAAGGCACCTTTCTCAGGCCTTGTATTTAAGCTGATGGCGGACAAGCACCTCGGACAGCTCGCATTCGTGCGGATCTATTCGGGTACGGTCAACTCCGGTTCGTACGTCTATAACACGATCAAGAACAACAAGGAACGCGTCGGCCGCCTGATGCTCATGCACGCAAACAAGCGCGAGGACCTCGAAACGGCATCGGCCGGCGAGATCGTCGCGATCGGCGGTATGAAGAACGTCACGACCGGCGACACCATCTCGGATGAATCCAAGCAGATCATCCTCGAATCGATGGAGTTCCCGGACCCGGTGGTCCGCGTTGCGGTCGAGCCGAAAACGCGTGCCGACCAGGACAAGATGGGCGTCGCGCTCAACCGCCTCGCTCAGGAAGACCCCTCGTTCCAGGTCTCGACCGACCATGAGACGGGGCAGACGATCATCGCCGGTATGGGCGAACTCCACCTCGAGATCATCGTCGACCGCATGAAGCGGGAATTCGGTGTCGAGGCGAACGTCGGCAAGCCGCAGGTCGCGTATCGCGAGACCATCACGATGGCGGCACCGGGCAAAGAGATATTCAAGAAGCAGTCGGGCGGCCGCGGCCAGTTCGGCCACGTCGAACTCGAGATCGAACCGGCACCGGGCGAAGGCTTCGTGTTCGAGGACAAGATCACGGGCGGCGCCATCCCGCGGCAGTTCATCAAGCCCGTCGGCGAAGGCATTCGCGATGCGATGCGGCGCGGTTTCCTCGCCGGTTACGAGCTTGTGGACATCAAGGCAAGCCTTGTTTTTGGCTCGTATCACGAGGTCGATTCGGACGAGCGTTCATTCCACATCGCCGGCAGCCTCGCGTTTCAGGACGCGGTCAAGAAAGCAAAGCCGATCCTGCTCGAACCGATAATGAAGGTCGAGGTCGTGACGCCGGAAGAGTATATGGGCGCGGTCAATGGCGACCTTAACCGACGCCGCGGCCAGATCGACAAGATGGAACCGCGTCCGGGCAATGTTTCGGTCGTGACCGCATTCGTGCCGCTTTCGGAGATGTTCGGTTATACGACCGACCTTCGGTCTGCGACCCAGGGACGCGCGACCTCCTCGATGCACTTCGAGCGCTACTCGGAAGCCCCGAGAAACGTTGCCGAAGAGATCATCGCGAAGGTGAAGGGAGCTAGTAATTAATGCTCGGCGAAGTAGCTACCAAAATGACGATGGTCTATTGGAAGTCCGACCAGTTCTGGCTTGGGAAATTGCTTGAGCACCCTGAAATAATGACGCAGGGCGAGTCATTGGAAGAGCTGGAAGAGAACATAAAGGATGCGTATCTCATGATGGCAATGGACGAAGTTCCGTCGGGCTATCAGGTTAAAGAGATCCGCCTATGAAGCGTAAGGATCTAGTCAAACAGCTCACGGCTGAAGGCTGTGTGCTGCTAAGACACGGATCGCGTCACGATGTTTACGTCAACCCGAAGAACGGGATGAAGCAGCCGGTGCCTCGGCACAGCTAGATCGATGAGAATCTCGCAAGGCACATCAAGAAGTACTTGGGATTAGGGAAAAAATAGTTCAGGAGAAGCTATGAGCAAAGAGAAATTCGACCGTTCGAAGCCGCACGTGAACATAGGGACGATCGGTCACGTGGATCACGGGAAGACGACATTGACGGCGGCGATCACGAAGGTGATGTCGAAGCACAATCCGAAGATGGTGGTGCGTGCG
>JAJNPX010000371.1 GCA_021155145.1 Acidisarcina sp.
CCTTTCTCCGGGTGACTGTCCCGCGATCGCCACGCCTATAGTGGGACAAGCGACCTCGCCCACCAATGCAGGGTCCTCCGTGGAGCAGCAGCTCTGGGACGCCGCCAAAAATAGTGCTCGCATCCAGGATTTTCAGACGTACCTAAATGACTATCCAAACGGACAATATTCATCCATCGCCCGGTTAAGGATCAGCCAACTCGGCGGCGGCGTACCGCAGTCGCCCACGTTTTCGACGGCCCCGAACACCTCCGCGGCGAGCGGTAGGAGTGTCGAGGAACAGTATTGGGACACGGTAAAGAACAGCACCCGCGTTCAGGATCTTCAAAGCTATCTCAACGACTACCCAAGCGGCCAATTCGCGCCCATCGCACGGCTTCGCATTTCGCAGCTTGGGGGCGGTAACGTCGGCTCGCCCGATGCGACCGCAGAGGATCAATATTGGAACGCGATCGCAAACAGCCAGAATCCGCAAGATTTCCAGGGATATCTGAACAACTACCCGGCCGGCAAGTATGCCGCGATCGCGCGGGTCAGGATAAGCCAGATCGGCGGTGCTATGACTTCGGCTCCGCCGTCGACCGGTTCTGGACTATTCTCGCAGCAGACGACGGGCGATCAGATCCTAAAGATGGCCCAATTTGGCAGTCTGGGAGAGATGACAAATCTAAAGACTTTTTGGGTGTTGACCGACGCAAATGACCTCAAGAGCCGCCAAGCGATCTCAGAGGAACTGACAAAAGCATTTCCAAAACTGAGCACGGCGACATCGTTCGAAGATGCCGATTTCTATCTCGTTTTTGGAATGACCGACAGTTCGGGCGTACTGGTGACTGATAATTCCAACCGTTCGAATCAGACGTTCACTGGTCAGTTGATGGTATTCACTTCCGGGGCTTCAAGCGGCGGCCAGCCCAGTATCCGGATACTCTTCAGATCGACCAAAAGCCAGTCGTTCACCCAGGCAGGTATCTCGCTGTTTCAGACGAGTCCGGCAAAAAGCACGACAAAGGACTTCATCAAGGCTCTGGAAAAGATGAAGTTCTAGATGGTCAATTTCGAGGTGATCGGAAGAACCTGCGGGCCCTGTTCGCGTCGATCATTGGGCAGTTTTGCGGGTGATCAGGAGGGATTCGGCGATCGCGAGTTTCCCGTCATTGGTGCGATAAGCGATCCCGCGTCGTCCCCATCGTGTCAACTGTGCTTGATTGTGGACATTCGTTGGCAGATTCACCGCTCCGTTCGGTTGAAACGTCAATGTATGAAAGGCTCTTAAAGTTGACCCCATAACAAATAACACTCGGCGATTTTGTCTATCCACGGCCAGTCCGTTTGCGAATCCGCCCAATGCAAACTCGCCGACCGGTACGCCCGTGTAAGCCTCAACGATCTTTCCGTTGCTGGCATACACCCGGCCTTGGGAATACCTGATCTTGAGACTATAGGCTCCAAAAGTGTTGGGCTGGCTTAGACCGATCGACACACCGGTACCGTCAACCGATAGTCTCCGATACTGAAAACCCGACGTCTCATTGTTGTATCCAAATAATGCGGTTTGATCGCCCCCCGCCTCGATCTCGTTCGTTTCCGAGGTACGAGGCGTTACAGTCGGCAGCTGAACACCATTCTCGTAGATGGCGACGCCTTCGTGACGCGGGCTGCAGCAGGTATTCTGTCGCGAGACCGCGACGACATCCGGACGATTGAATATCGGTGCAATGTCCTCGGCAATAAAAAAACCATTGCTGCCGCTCCCGAGATTGAACGAAATGTCGGACGACATATTGCTGAGCGTGTATCTTTTGACAGATGACGAGCCATTCAACCCAACATACAGATATTTGCCGTCCGACGTCACCGCAAGCTTGTTCGGCTCGCTGCCCGCAAAGACACTGTTCACTATTGTCCGCGAATTCGGATTGACAACGATAATGTGATTGCCCAAATTGCCGCCGGTGCTGGGAACGCTCGCATAGATCATCCCGGTCGTCCGGGAGTAGGCGATGTCGTTGACCGGCTGATCGATCAAATAGTAGCTAAATAGTTGAGGCCAGACGGATACGCTCAGGGTGAGTACGCTGATAGCTATTCCGAACGACCTTAGGAATGGTTGGAAGATATTTGAATTCATCGGAGATTTTAGGAGAAGGACTGAGGTTAGTCGCTGACGACAAGCCATAGTAACACTTTTCAAAAACAGCTCTCAACACTTTTTTTTCATTCAGAATTTATCTCACTCGTTGGAGCTCGCCGATGCCGATATCACATTCCTGTACTTGTTATACAGGAAGGAAACCGCGAGCAGCGTGATACCAAGCGTTACGAAAAGAACTGTCTTGGGGATAGTATCCAGGTCGGCGATGTCGTAAAAGAAGAGTTTCACGAGCGTTATCGCCAGCAGCACGAATGCCGATAACCGCAGATGTTTTTTTCCCTTCGCAATACCGACAATGACGAGCACCAGACCGTATCCGCCCCACAAGATACTCAGTCCCAACTTGGTCGCGTCAGGAAACAAGAACTGCCCCATCAAGTTGACAAGTTCGCAACTCGCCAGAATCAATGCGGACCCGTAGGCCACCGCTTCGAACGAGATCTCGCGAACCTCGCGAGAAAAACCTCCGGTCAGGTCGTCATCCTGAGATGTGCGATAAAGAACGATCAGGAGCGATGCAACCGATAGATAACCAACGTATCTGATGGCGATCGCAATCCAGCCCACGCCACCACCCGGTTCCATCCCCGATATGAGATAGTTGCTCCGAAGGTCGCTGAAAACCATCATTCCGAACGTGCAGAAAACAAATAAGGCCAGAACACTCAGGATGACGCAAACAATTGCAAGCGGCATAGAACGGCCCTTGATATAGTTGATCGCGCCCATTGCGGCAATGAAAGCCATCGTAAAGATAAGCTGCCAAACCACGTTCAGCATCATGAGTCCGTCGATCGACAGGCTAACGTCACCGACTGCTCCCGAACTGATGCCCACGATCTGTATGTGATGCGAATTACTGATCTCGACCCGGAGCGCGTTGAACAGGACAAGTACGGCAGCACCGCCGACGATCCACCCGATCGGTTCCCGAAGGTTTCCGTCCAGTACGGGAGCGAGGTCCTTATCCCGATTTAGATACCAGATGAAGCCGAATGCGGCGACGAAAACTATTCCCGTGACCAGATCGCCATTCGTGATCGGTATGCGATTGAACTCGCTTGGGTAGGACGTTCGTTCACCGTAGGCGATCACCCAGTCAAAAAGCATACTGAGCGACGCCAGTGCCATTACCGGATACGAGAAATACTCGAAGAGTTCGACGGCCTTTGTTCTCCCATACCAGAACAACAAAGCCGCTTCGAGGCTCCAAATGAGTGTCACGAAGTTCCCGTCCAATTGGACGGGAACGGCGATCGTAGCAAACGTGAGCACGAGGATGGTCAGCACTTGAACAACATCCGTCGCATCGTTCTTGTAGCGAACAACAAGATGAGCGACCCCGAGATGAAGTGCGGAATGTGCGGCGGTGTACAGGCCAAGAAAATCGCCTCCCGATGCTTTCGAATCCAAGATGGAATAGCCGAAACCATAGAAGATGAACGCGTTAGAAAGCACTGCACCCGTGTTTTCGACGAAACCAAAAGTCCCCGAAACAAGCCGATGGAAAAGCGTTGTGAAGTAGAAGACTGAGAAGAAAACGGCTGAGACAATCAAAGCCAGTGTGAAGTATTCTGCCGCCGTATACTTATCGCCATACCATACGCCGAACGTGAGCCAAACCAGCGGAAACGCTAAATAGACGAAGTGCTGCTTGTAGTGCCGGAAGGATACGGTCAGTACGGCCGCAGTTGCGCTCGCCAGGAATATGAAGAATGTCCAAGCATGAGTCTCGCCGGCCACGGTGGTACCGATGCCCAAACATAAAAGGTAAAAGACGAGACAATTAAACAAGGCCGAGATCAGATTTTCCTTTTCGTCGACCTCGTCATGAAACATCCTCTGAGCAATTTGCGTTGCGAAAAACGATCCGAAGAAAATAGCAGCGAATGCGAGCGCCAGATACAGATGTGCCGCTTCGTCATACTTGGTAATGAACCAGCCGTAAAATATCGCCCAGGTGAAGACAAAGGCAGTGTAGAGAATAAAGGTCCAGGTCTTCTTGATCGAGATGGCGAGGATGCCCAAATTCACGATCGCGATGTAGGCGAACAGCGCTAGATAATTTCCCGAATCGCTGCTCAACAGGAATGGAACGGCATAGGCTCCGACTAACCCGATATGAGCAATGACCTGACGGTCATACGCGAACGCGGCAGCCACGGTGAACGCCGTGAACATTATCATGAGCGCAAATGCAGCGAGCAGCGGAATAAGTCCGTAGGCCGAATAAGCGAAGAACGTAATGAAGTACATTATCGCCATCCCGCCGCTGATGAGGACGGCACTGAAGTTATGATATTTCGGTTTCAGTTTGATCGCCGATGCGACAAGTCCGAATCCGAATGCGTAGCCGATGATTATTCGGGTCAGCGGACTGATAAGATTGTTATCGATCGCATACTTAGCCCCGATGCCGACACCAAGTACGAGAACGACGATCCCGATCTTGCTAACCAGATTCTCACCGATGAATTTTTCAAAATCGGCTCTTGCAGATTCGGCATAACTATCGAAAGCCGCTGTGAACCTGCCGGTTTCTTTTTCCTTTTTGCTGGGATCGCCGTAGCCAAATGTGGGAACCGCAACGTGCGGGACATTTACAGGTTCCGGGCGCGATGACGGAGGTCTGGCATCTTCATCCCTCGGAATTTCTCGAACAGGTTCCGGTCTAGCGGACGGGTCATAGAACGAATCCTTAGATCTATCAGCTCGACCGTCGGCGGCGCGCCTCAGCCGGGTAAGTTCAGCCCGAATCGCTGTGATCTCCTTCTGAAAGTCGACCTGGGTACGCACCAACGATTCCAGTCGATTCTCGAGTTGAGCAATTTCTTGGTCTGAGACGGACATAGTTAAGTGGGTCGGATGAATCAGTTCTGAGACGTTCGGGTTTCGATCAGGTCGAATTCCGGATATTATATGGCATTCGCATAACTTGACAACCCTATGACTCGAATTGTTAAAGCCCCGACCGGGAGCGAACTTACCTGCAAGAACTGGCTGATCGAGGCGGCGTATCGGATGATACAGAACAATCTCGATCCGGAGGTCGCATTTGACCCGGAGAATCTGATCGTTTACGGCGGACGCGGAAAGGCGGCGCGGAATTGGGAATCGTTTGACGCGATCCTGCAAAGCCTGAAGGGCCTGAACGAGGACGAAACGCTGCTCGTACAATCCGGAAAACCCGTGGGCGTATTCAAAAGCCACCCGGACGCGCCGCGTGTCCTGATCGCTAATTCCAATATCGTTCCGCATTGGGCGACGCAGGAGCAGTTCGATCAATACGAACGCGACGGGCTGATGATGTACGGCCAGATGACGGCTGGTTCGTGGATCTACATCGGCACGCA
>JAJNPX010000500.1 GCA_021155145.1 Acidisarcina sp.
GGGCACGTTCAAAGCGGGAAAACTCATACGCGACGGGCTGCGGGTGGCACTTGTGGGCAGGCCCAACGTCGGTAAATCCTCGCTATTCAATGCGCTTCTCGGGAACGACCGTGCCATCGTCACCGATATTGCCGGTACGACACGCGATCAGATCCACGAGCGGTTTACGATCGGCGATATACCGATCTCACTGATCGATACTGCGGGCTTGCGTGAAACCGACGATGCCGTCGAGATCATCGGCGTCGAACGCTCACGGCGAACGATGGCGGATGCCGATCTGGTTCTTGTGTTGATCGATGCCGCCGAGGATCTGACCGATGAGGACAGAGACATATTACAAGGCGTTGCGGATATCAGGCACCTCGTCGTTCTGAACAAGATCGACCTCCGACATGAGACCGCCGCTCTTAAATCGATGATCGGTGAGCAAAGGACCGGCTTCGTCCACGTTTCGGCAAAAACCGGTGAGGGTCTTGACGAACTGCGAAATGCGATCGTCGAGCCATTTTCCCCGGAAGATATTTCTTCCGGCGGATTTCTGGTCACGGATGCCCGTCATCATGACCTTCTCGTTCGGTCGGCGGGCGAGGTGCGGAACTCCATCGGGTTGCTCGAAGAGCGACGGAGCGAGGAGATCGTCCTTGTCGGCCTGCACAATGCGCTTCGGTACCTCGGCCAGATCACGGGTGAGACCACCACCGAGGATATGCTCACGCGCATCTTCGCCACATTTTGCATCGGAAAATAGGGGTCTGTTCAAGACTCGGAGCTCGATCGTGGGGCTGTTCTGACCGCTTCGACGGAGCAGTGGGCCCGCGCGGCGACGGCCGCCGATGTGCTCCCGATCAGATAGCGTTCGACGCGGCTTCCGAACGAATTGGCGCCGACGAAAATGCAATCGGCATCCCAACTTTCGGCAATGTCGATCAGAACGCGTTTCGGATTGCCGGGCATAATGTGAACCGTCGGCCGCAGGCCGCATCGTTCAAGACGCTCGGCGGCAAGCAGCGCCGATTCCGTGACCCAGTGCTTTTCTGACTCGTTCAGTTCATTCACCGTATGGACGATCGGCGGTACGAAGCGCCCGATCGCACTCGGCATAATGGGGTCGGTAACGGCGACGATCCTGATCCGTGTATCCGCAGGCCATGACCGCTTGGCAACCGCATCGACGGCGGCATAAGCGCCTTTCGAGCCATCGAATCCTATAACGATACGGCGTGGTGCGGGGTCCACCTGATTTTGTCCCCGGGCGACGCGAACCGAGAATCGTGCGACGGTCAAGACCTTCTGCGAAATGCTGCCGAGAAAGAAGCGGCTTATGGCCGATTGCCCCTGCGAGCCGACAACGATCAGGTCCGGGCCGAGTTGGTCGGCCTTGCTCAGTATCTCCCACGCGGGTGACCCGTATGTTCCTTTGGCGGTGACCTTCCAGCTCGGGAACATCTTGCGAATGCGTGATTTGGCGTGGCAGGCGAATGTAACTGCTTCTTCCACGGCGGCGGCCGCATGCTGCCGTTGCCGCTTTACCAGGGCCTCGAGCGCGGGATCGGGTTCCTCTGATTCTCTCGGGTCCGATGGCGGAAGCCACACCTCCGCGACCGAGATCACGTGGCAACTGACCTCATCCGGCAAGCCTGCCGTAACAAGGTCGTCAATAGCCGCCTCGGCGCACCGTGAACCATCGTATGCCAACAAAAGTTTCATCGCGGACCTCAGACGCACAACCATCGGCAAGCTATGTGCCATGCTGTAAATCGCAGTTTCATAGTGGTTATTGGAAGATCGCGGCCTCGGAAGTGTGGGAAATCTCGCGGTCAGGTCGTCTTTTTTTGACTTTGTCTCCCGACTTATTCATATAATTGCTTAATTGCCGCAAAGCCTTACGTTTGCCTTTAATGAAAAGCCATAACAAGATCCTGATCGTCGACGACGAAGCATTTATCCGGCTCGCCCTATCCGAGGCGCTTCGTTCGTGGGATTACGAACCCGTTCAGGCCGATTCGGTTTCGAGCGCTCTGGCCGTATTTGACGAAGAAGAACCGCATCTGGCACTGCTCGATATCGATCTTCCTGACGGATCGGGGCTCGACATACTCACAGCGATAAAAGAGAGACGGCCGGAGACCATAGTTATAATGGTCACGGGAAATGTCGATGTCCCGAATACCGTAGCCGCCCTTCGCGGCGGAGCCTTTGATTTTATAGCCAAACCTGTTCAGCTTGAAGAACTTAAAGTCACTCTCCGAAACGCTTTCGAGGTGCGTTCGCTCCGCCGCGAGGTCAAGAATGCGCGCCGCGAGCTTGGCGGGAATTTCGGTTTCGATCAGGTGATCGGAGAAAGCGAATCTCTTCGAAAGGCCATAGAGCTGTCAGAGCGTGTGGCGCGCTCCGACGTTTCTTCGATCCTTCTCCAGGGCGAGACCGGAACGGGAAAGGACCTCTTCGCCCGGGCGATCCATGCCGCCTCACCGCGAGCGGCAAATCCATACCTCGCTATAAACTGTGCAGCCTTGCCGGCCACGCTTATCGAATCTGAGCTGTTCGGTTATGAGAAAGG
>JAJNPX010000410.1 GCA_021155145.1 Acidisarcina sp.
TTCGCAGGGACATCTTTCAGTTATGTCCCTACGAAGATCCGTTGCAATCAGGGGCCGCGTCGGCGCAGTCGACGATCACCAGGGATGATTTTCAGGTAACGATGCGGCGACCTTTTTCGTGCCAAGGGCTTGCAAACGGACTCGTTATGTGCAACAAATAAAGATTCTGATGACCACGTTCGTCTTCAACCTTCATCACCACCATCACGCGTTGCATACCAGCCATCGCGCGTGATCGATCTGACTTTTTAATCAAAAAAATCCATTGATCCAATCGGCGCGAACTTGAAATCGAGTTTTCAGGTATCCGTCTATTTTTCTATTTATTATGTCGAAACGAAATCTAAAGATCGCGATCCAGAAGTCAGGCAGGCTCAGCGAAAGCACTATTCATTTGCTGAGAAAGTGTGACATCGGTTTCGACAACGGACACGGAAAACTCAAGTCGCTCGCATTCAACTTCCCGCTGGAGATCCTGTTTCTCCGGGACGACGACATACCACAATACGTGGCAGACGGTGTTGCTGATTGCGGGATCGTCGGTGAGAACGTCCTGGCAGAAGCGGGCTCGACACTAAACATCGTCGAACGGCTCGGTTACGGGAGATGCCGGTTGTCGATCGCCGTACCGCGCGGATCCAGTTACAGGGAGATCGGTGACCTCAACGACAAACGCATCGCGACCAGCTACCCATTTTTGCTTGAGAGATTCTTGAATGAGAAGAAGGTCAGAGCAGAGATCCACACTATCGGGGGATCGGTCGAGATAGCCCCGGGAGTCGGGCTTTCTGATGCGATATGCGATCTCGTAAGCTCCGGCAGCACACTTTTCACCAACGGACTGGAAGAGGTCGAAACGATCATGAATTCCGAAGCTGTGCTCGTCGTCAGGCCTGACCTTTCCGCCGATCTAACTGAAACCTTCGAATCGTTGAGTTTTCGGATGAAAGCCGTCAACGAAGCCCGACGAAATAAGTACATCCTTCTTAACGCTCCTAACGATAGCCTCGAAGAGATAGAACGATTGATACCCGGAATGAAGAGTCCGACGGTCCTGCCTCTTGCGGAAAAAGGCTGGAGTTCGATCCATTCGGTGATCGCCAGCGAAGATCACTGGCTGGTCGTCGAAAAGCTGAAGTCGGCCGGAGCCGAAGGCATACTGGTGATCTCGATTGATCAAATGATCAGGTAGCTCATTATCTTATGAAGATCATTCGATATCCAGAGAGAGAGGACTGGCCGACAATGCTTCAACGGCCCGGCGCTGATTCGAGCCGCGTTGAAGGATCTGTTCGAACCATCATCAATACGGTTCGGGGCGACGGTGACCACGCGCTTCGGCATTATGCCCGCGTATTCGATCAAGTTGAATTAAACGACCTGGCCGTGACCAAAGAGGAATTTGCTGCCGCTGAGCGGCGGATTCCCCTAAACTTTGCCGACGCGATCAAGCTGGCGCACGCAAACATAGAGAAGTTTCATGCGTCCCAACGCGAACCTGTGAAGCTTATCGAAACGGCGCCGGGCGTGACCTGCTGGCGGCGGTCGGTGCCGATCGATCGTGTTGGGTTGTATGTGCCGTCCGGGACCGCACCATTATTCTCCACGGTACTGATGCTCGGCGTTCCGGCTGTTCTCGCGGGGTGTCGCGAAGTTGTCATTTGCACGCCCCCGCGGCGCGATGGTTCGGCTGCCGACGCGATCCTCTATGCCGCGAACGTCTGCGGAATTTCTGCAGTTTACAAGGTTGGCGGTGCACAGGCGATCGCAGCCATGGCTTACGGCACTGAGACAATCCCGAAGGTGGATAAGATCTTTGGACCGGGGAATAGTTATGTCACATTCGCAAAGCAGGTCGTATCGATGAATGTTGCGATAGACATGCCGGCCGGGCCGTCGGAGGTGGCAGTTCTCGCTGATCGTTCGTGCAATCCCGTGTTCGTCGCGGCCGATCTGCTCTCGCAGGCCGAACACGGCCCCGATAGCCAAGTCGTACTTGTCTCGGACTCGCCGACGGTCGTTGACGAGGTAATTGCCGAACTGGAAAGGCAGATAGCGACTTTACCGCGCCGCTCTGTGGCTGAGGCTGCCATTCAAAACTCATTTGCGGTACTTGTTAACGATCTCGACATTGGAATAGATCTGCTCAACGAGTACGCCCCGGAACATCTCATCCTCGCCGTATGCGATGCCGACAAGTTTGCGGAAAGAGTAACGAACGCCGGCTCCGTGTTCCTCGGAAATTTTTCGTGCGAGAGCCTGGGGGATTACGCGGCCGGCACAAATCACACATTGCCGACCGCCGGGTTTGCCCGGGCATACTCGGGTGTTTCGCTTGACAGCTTTTTGAAAAAGATCACGTTTCAAAAGGTCGACGAGACAGGTATCCAAAGTATTGGTCCGGCGGTCGAGGTCATGGCCGAAGCCGAAGGACTCGATGCGCACAAGCGGGCGGTTTCTCTTCGTTTGGAGGCGTGTAATGGGATTTGACCTCGACGATCTGGTCCGCGAAAACATAAAGACGCTCGCGCCATATTCTTCCGCACGCAGTGAACATGCCGGCGATGCCGGCATTTACCTCGATGCGAATGAGAATGCATTCGGCTCGCCGTTCGGAATGCTCTACAACCGCTATCCGGATCCACTCCAGACGGAATTAAAGAGAAGCCTTTCCGCGGAAAGCAGTGTGGCTGCCTCGCAGATATTCATTGGAAACGGGAGTGATGAGGCCATCGACCTGATCATTCGCATCTTTTGCCGCCCGGGCCTCGACAACATTCTTATCTGTCCGCCAACCTATGGCATGTATGAGGTCGCCGCCGGAATAAACGACGTGGCGGTCAAGCGGGCGAATTTAACGAGGGAATTCGATATCGATATTGATGCGATCTTTGAGGCGATCGACGCACACACGAAACTTATCTTTCTTTGTTCTCCAAATAACCCCACCGGCAACTCGTTGAAGCGTGAAGCGATGCGAAAGGTGCTGGTCGATTTTCAAGGGGTAGTCGTCGTCGACGAAGCTTACATCCATTATTCAAATAAAGCATCATTCGTAGAGGATCTGAATGTCTACCCGAATCTCGTTGTGCTCCAGACCTTCTCAAAGGCCTGGGGCCTCGCGGCCCTGCGGGTCGGCCTCGCCTTTGCGAGCGAAGGGATCATCGGACTACTCAATAAGGTCAAGCCGCCGTACAACGTAGGCCAGCCTGCTCAG
>JAJNPX010000077.1 GCA_021155145.1 Acidisarcina sp.
CCACGAAGAATCGCATACGCCATCGATGAACACCTCGATCTCCTCAGCCGAGAGTTCGCCGCCGTCACGTTTCCTGGCAATGATCTCTTGTGGTCTCACGGTCTTTCTGTCTTTTCTGTACCTTTGTGGCTTTCATCTTAACGGCCACAAAAAACAAAATGGAAATCAAGTCTCCGTCCTGCAGAGCAGGACGATCGCCTCGGCCCTGACAGCTTCCCGTTCGCCGACGGCATCAACGCCTTCGCCGGTCTTGGCTTTTACGCTGACAAGACTTGCTTCGACCTCAAGGGCATCGGCAATTCCTTTTCTGATCTCGTCAACATAAGGCTGCAGTTTCGGCTGTTCAAGGTGCACTGTCGAATCGACATTGACGATCTGATAACCATGCTGCTTCATCTCGCCTACGGCGAATCGTAGGAATATAAAACTCTCTGCATTGCGCCAGCGTTCGTCGCTGTTACGAAAATGGGTTCCGATGTCGCCTAGAGCGAGGGCACCGAGAATCGCATCGGTTACCGCGTGTGTAAGTGCATCGGCATCAGAATGGCCCACGGCACCTAGGTCAGACTCGATCCCAACGCCGCCGAGTATCAGTGGCCTGCCCGGGACGAGCCTGTGAATGTCACTGCCAAAACCGATCCTAAACATGAACTTACGAATTAGACTTTCCTTATCAGGGCCTCAGCGAGGACGAGATCCTCGGGGTGCGTGATCTTTATATTACGCGAACTTCCTTCAACTATCGCGATCGGATGGCCGAGCTTTTCGACAAGATAACACTCGTCGGTAACGGAATCGGTCAGTTCAGCTCCCTCGAATGCCGCTCTCAACACTTCGATCTTGAATGCCTGCGGGGTCAATGCACGACGAAGTTTCGCCCGGTCGAGCGTAGCCGCTATCTCACCGCCGCTAATGGACTTGATGGTATCGGTCAAATTAGCGGCGAGACAAGCCGCACCGGTTTCGATTGCTTTGGCTATGGTGCGTTCGATCTCGTCCACCGTGACCAAAGGACGGGCACCGTCGTGAACAACTACGATCTCAACGTCCGTGCCGACTGCATGTAATCCGTTCCGTACCGATTCGGCTCGGGTCGGCCCACCTGAGACGACGTTTGTAAGTTTCTCGACCGTCGTTCTGTCGAATGACTTCGCCTGGTCCTCAGAAAGCACGAGAATAATGGTATCGACCGACGGCGCGGCCTGAAACCGTTCAAGCGCATGATCGATCACGCGCTTGCCTCCAATTTCCAGAAATTGTTTTGGTGTTTCCGATTTGAAGCGCGATCCGGAACCGGCGGCAACGATGATCGCTGCGGTCTTCATCGAGGTGCGTCAACCTCTTCGATAATGGTGGACTGGCGGAGTTCTCGTGTTCCTTTGCGAAAGCCGAGCGAACGCGAATCGTGAATTGATAGGTTCGAATCCCCATTCTCATCGGTCTTCTCTTCCCAAAGTCGACCGAATATCATTTTGCCAGCCGTCGTTTGAAGGACGCTGGTGACCGCAATATCTGCGGTCTTACCAATAAGGCGGCGGGCGTTATCGATCACGACCATAGTTCCGTCATCGAGATATGCGACGCCCTGGTTATATTCCTTTCCTTCCTTGAGCACGAATACACGCATCGCCTCGCCGGGCAGCACGACAGGCTTCAGGGCATTGGCCAACTCATTGATATTGAGCACGGGAACACCGCGCAGTTGGGCAACCTTGTTAAGGTTGAAGTCGTTCGTCACGATAACTGCATCAAGCTCTTTGCCGAGCTCGATCAATTTAAGGTCGACCTCCTTGATCGCGGGAAAATCGGTCTCAAGGATCTCGATATCGAGTTTGCTATTGTTGCGAAGCCGCTGCAGCATATCGAGGCCGCGGCGGCCGCGTTGCCGCTTCGATGAGTCGGCCGAATCCGCCACTTGCTGAAGCTCAGTCAAAACGAAATTGGGGATAACGAGCGAACCACCGAGAAATCCAGTCTCCGCTATATCCGCTATCCGTCCGTCGATTATCACTGAGGTATCGAGGATCTTGTTGTCGGCCTTCTGATTCTTATCCGAAAATATGCCGCCAAGCACGGAAAGGTCGATATAGTCGCCCTTTGCGGCCCCGACCATCAGCCCGATGTACCCCATGAAGAATCCAAGAACAATGACCAGAAAGACTTTGATCTCCCCCGGAACAGTATTGATGTCCTGGGCACTGATCAGCATCCCGATCAGATAGGCCCCGGATATTCCCAGAATTGAACCGATCGCTGCTCCGATGAGCGTCTTTAGGCTGGCCGTACGCGCCCGCACCTCGAACGCAATGATCATGGTGCCGACAAGAGCACCAACCACACCAGAGAGCAGCTTTCTTGCTAACAAATCATCAGCCAACAGTACAGGCAAATGGGTGGTTGTCCGCAGGGGATTGATCAAGAACGCGATCGCCGCCAGCAATAGCACGAATCCTATTCTTATGACGATCACTTCCCACTTCATCACAAAAAGTTTAACACGAAAATACTTAACCGGATAAGAAGGCTCTGTCCCCGAAAGGGTGTTCGGACATTGGCCGATCAGCGGCCTGTTTCCTAGAATAACAGCGCTCCACGAATTGAAGAAAATGCGGGTTACCGAATAATTTCCAAAATTCACGAGTTTCGGACCACGAAAATCGTCGCGGTCTGGTAAAATGATCGCTAAATTCGACTTATGGCTAAGGACCCTCAGTCCATATTTGCGTGCCAAAACTGCGGCCGCCAGGCAAGAAAATGGATCGGCCAATGCCCTGACTGCTCTGAATGGAACACCTACGTCGAGGAACGTTTTCGACCAAGTTCCCTTGCTGCCGCCGCAGGTGGTATTTCGGCCCGGTTTCGGGAAACGGCGCCGGTGGCTTTTGGTTCTATCGAATCGCAAGACGAAGCGAGAACGGCTTCAGGCATCGCGGAATTCGACCGTGTGCTCGGTGGCGGGATCGTAAGTGGCTCTCTTGTACTCATCGGCGGAGCACCGGGAATCGGTAAATCCACCATCGTCCTTCAGATCGCCGACAAGCTAAACAGCGGCGGCGTAAAAGTACTTTACGTTTCGGGAGAAGAAAGTGAACGGCAGATAAAGATGCGTGGCGAACGGCTGGGCATCGTCGCGCAGAACCTCTTTTTGCTGCCCGAGACAAACCTCCAAAGCATAC
>JAJNPX010000480.1 GCA_021155145.1 Acidisarcina sp.
GCCTCATCACCGGGATCATCGTGCAGGCGCTTTTCAATATCAGCGTCGTCACATCTTTGCTGCCGGCGAAGGGCATTCCCCTGCCGTTCATCTCATACGGCGGATCGTCGGTATTGGTCACGATGGCGGCGGTGGGGATCCTTCTCAATATTTCGCGGCAGGGAGCCGGGCCGAGTGGAAGTGACCGAGAAGAGACCGTTCACAGGAAAAAGGGCCGACGGGCGTGACATGATGAAGCTATTGATCGCAGCCGGCGGGACCGGCGGACACATCTATCCCGGCATCGCAGTGGCAAAGGAGATCGTCCAGCGTGACGCTTCGTCTGAGGTCCTTTTTGTAGGGACCGCACGCGGCCTAGAGACGAAGATCGTTCCCGAAAATGGTTTTCAGCTCTCTTTGATACACAGTGCGGGATTAAAGAACGTCGGTGCGGTGGGTAAGCTCAAGGGGCTTTCCGTGCTTCCGAAGAGCTTCATCGAGGCTCGCCAGATCATCCGGCAATTTCGCCCGCACGTTGTCGTCGGGGCAGGCGGTTATGTCTCGGGGCCCGTTTTGCTGATGGCCGCGATCATGGGAGTGCCAACGCTGGTGATGGATTCGAACGCGCTGCCTGGATTTACGAATCGCCGGCTGGCAAGGTTCGTTGACAAGGCCGCACTTACGTTTGAGGAGGCAAGGCCGTATTTCGGAAAGAAGGGTGTCGTCACGGGCAATCCGGTCCGGCGTGAGTTCTTTGAGGTGCCGCCGAAACCGCGAGGCGAGGGATTTCACATCCTGATCTTTGGCGGATCCCAAGGCGCTCGGGCCATAAACAATGCTATGGCCGCGGCGCTTGCAAACCTTGAAAAATATGTGGGCCGTCTGACGATAACGCATCAGACGGGTGCGGCTGATCTGGAACGCATCGAGGCGGCGTATTCAGCTTCGGCATTTGCAAAGGCAGACGTGCGGCCCTTCATCTCGGATATGTTCACTGAGTTTGGAAAGGCCGACCTGATCATAAGCCGGGCCGGTGCGACGACCTGTGCCGAACTGGCAGCAGCGGGAAAGGCATCGGTGATGATACCTCTGCCGACCGCGGCCGACGATCATCAGCGGAAGAACGCCGAGGCAATGGAAACGGCCGGTGCGGCAAAGGTCATTCTGCAAAGCGACCTCAGCGGAGAATCGCTTGCGGCCTCCGTCGCGGAGTTGATCGATTCGCCGGAGACGGTCTCGGCAATGGAAACGGCCGCAAAGAATCTTGGCCGCGAAGATGCCGCGGAAGTGACCGCAGACCTGATCGAGGAATTGAAACGAAACGTATAGTTAGACAACACGATGTTCAGACACGTTAAGAGGATACATTTCATAGGCATCGGCGGTATCGGGATGAGCGGCATCGCTGAGGTCTTGTGCAACCTTGGATTTGATGTCTCGGGTTCGGATATCAAGCGGTCGAAGAATACGGACCGTCTCGAGGCACAGGAGATCAAGATATTTGAAGGGCACGCGGCGGAAAACGTCGGCGACGCCCAGGTCGTCGTCTATTCGTCGGCGGTGCGTGAGGACAACCCCGAAATGGTCACGGCAAAGGAACGAGGTATTCCGGTGATACCGCGTGCAGAAATGCTTGCCGAGTTGATGGTGCTGAAGCCCTATGCCGTTGCGGTATCCGGAACACACGGAAAAACCTCTACGACGTCGATGGTCGCGACCATTCTCGGCCACGGAGGGGTCGACCCGACGGCGGTCGTCGGCGGCGTGGTAGAGACTTTCGGGTCGAACGCAAGGGTAGGAAGCTCGGATTGGTTCGTGACAGAGGCTGACGAGAGCGACCGGTCATTCCTGATGCTCTACCCGACGATCGCCGTTGTGACGAATATCGATAAGGAGCACATGGAATCGTACAAGGGAATGGACGACGTGGTTCAGTGCTTTACGGATTTCGTTAACAAGGTGCCGTTCTTTGGCGCGGCGATCATATGCCTTGACGATCCAAACGTTCAATTGATAATCCCAAAGATCAAGCGGCGCCGCGTCACCTACGGGATGACGGCGCAGGCTGACATTTCGGCTCACGATATTGTTTACAACACATCGTTCGGATCTTCTTTTAATGTATGGCGAGGACAGGAGGTGCTCGGCAAGATCGATATGCCGGTGCCGGGCAAACACAATGTCTACAACGCCCTCGCGGCCACGGCGGTCGGCCTCGAGCTTGAGATCCCATTCGCGGTGATCGCCGAGGCATTTGCCGGATTCAAGAATGCGAACAGGCGGTTTCAGTTCAAAGGGGAAGTACGCGGGATCACGGTCATTGACGATTACGGCCACCATCCGACCGAGATACTCGCGACGCTTTCTGCGGCAAAGAACGGATCGGGCGGGCGGCGCACGGTCGTGGTGTTTCAGCCGCACAGATATTCGCGCACTCAGGAACTTTTCGACGAGTTCGCGCTGGCATTCAACAATGCGGATGTGCTCTACGTCCTCGATATTTACGCCGCAAGCGAGGACCCGATCCCGGGCATCACTGCGGAGGTGCTCTCCGAGAACATCCGAAAATATGGTCACAAGAACGTAAATTATATTGGCGACATCGAGACGGCGGCCGATAAGGTATTGCCGGGTTTGGAAGCGGGCGACCTCGTGATCACGCTTGGCGCGGGAACCGTGACTCGGCTGTCCGATGAGATAGTAGCAAAACTGGGTCAGTAGAGATGGCAAAGAAGGGCAGAGATCAAGCGCGGCGCGTAAAACACGTAAGGCGGGCAAACGTCAAGAAACGACCAGGCAAACCGGCTCGGAGCAATGCCGTGTTCGAAAGGCTTGGCGCGGGTATCGTCCCGCTCTCCATATCCCTTTTTCTTTTGGTATGTATCGGCGTCGTCGTCGCGATAGCGTACGGCTCAATGACAAGATCGGAATTCTTTTCGCTCGATGCGGTGAAAGTATCGGGGACGGAGCGGGCATCGTCGGCCGACATCGAGAAGATCATAAAGGCGAACGCAGAGCCGACGGGTGTGTGGAACGCCGATCTGCTTGAAATAAAGCAAAAGATCGAACGGGTCACATTTGTAAAGACGGCAGCCGTCTCCCGCAGCCTGCCCAACGGCATCAATGCGGCCGTGGTCGAGCGAATTCCCGTTGCGATAGTGAGGATGGCGGGCGGCGATCATTATGCCGATGAGGAGGGTGTCATTCTGGCCCCGGCCGATGTTAATGAGAAACGGATACCCTTTGCAATGCTCGGCTGGGATGATGCGAAAAGTGAGAAGGCTCAGAAAGAAAATCTTGAGAGGCTTAAGACTTATCGCAAGATGCTGTCGGAGTGGAAAGATTATGACCTTGCATCCCGCGTAAAGCTGGTCGACCTTACAGATCTGCGCGAGCCCAAGGCGACGCTCGAGGATTCAGGGCTTCCGGTCACGATCATGCTCGGCCGCGACAATTTTGGAAAGCAGCTCGCCGACGGCATCAAGGCAATCGTAGGCAAG
>JAJNPX010000484.1 GCA_021155145.1 Acidisarcina sp.
TCGGCCAAAGAGTGCATCGGTTTGCTCGGATCGGTCCCCGATATTATCGACTCGACGCTGGTGCCGCTTGATCTCAAGCGGAGCGACAGTGCAAAGCTGGTGTCAGCCTGCGAGTTCGTTCTCGAAGGCCTATACGCTCAGAACAAGATCGCCCGCAACGAATCCGGCGGGTTTGAGGCAGTGACCAAGGCCAAACGCGATCGCCGCGGGATGATCTACGAAGATTTTACCGATATCGAGGGTTATAATTAGAAAAAATGGAGGCAGAATGACAAGCGGATCAGACCCAAAAGTGGGCGACGAAACGAAGGCGGACGAAAGCTCCGTAAGGCGATGGGCGATATGGCTGGGCGTGATCGTGGCTGTGTTTCTTCTGGGATTCGTACCGATGTGGATGCAGAACACACGGCTTGGAAACGAGATCTCGCAAAAGGACCGTGAGATCCGCCGGAGCGAGATCCGCAGCAGCTTGGCGTCGGCAGCGATCGGATCGCGCCGGGGCGATTACGAGCCGGCACGCCAGAGCGCGAGTGCGTTTTACTCCGATGTTTCGGCGGAGCTGGACAAGGGCGAGACGAGTGTATTTAGTGCGAGCGAGCGGACGCAGATAAACGGACTTCTCACGGGCCGCGACGAGGTGATAACACTCTTGTCCCGCGGTGATCCGGCATCGGCCGAACGCCTGTCCGACCTTTATGTCGGCTACCTGGCCGCAACTCAGGGAAAATAGAAAGCGTGACGGACCCGGCGAGATCCGTCACGTTCTTTTCCTTCCCCTTGTTCGTTTTTCTATTTAGCGCCTGTAGTAAACGCGTTCGTATCTCTTGGTTTTCGGATTCAGCTTATAGGTGTAGAGAGCCGAACCACCCGCACCTACTGCGGCTCCGATCAATGCTCCCTTCTTGCCGCCCAGCAATCCGCCGAGCAGAGCGCCGGCACCTGTGCCGATACCGATGTTGATCAGGTTTCGATGTTTCTCGTAAATGTTCCTGTTATCTTCGCGGCAGATCCGCTCCCCGTAGCGATCGGTATAACAGCGTGACTGAGCGTCGGCGGTAGAGGAGAACAGCGGGACCGCCACTGCCATCATCGCGAACATCATCAATATACTTAAGATCTTTTTCATTACGTTTCCCCCTTTCGGTCAAAAATCTTTGGAGGCAATGTCTTCCTCGCACAGCCTATATAACAATGGCTGTGCCAGAGATGGTAAACGCGGTGAATACGGAGGTTAGAGTTGAATGAGCAGATCGGGTCGGAAGCTAAAGGATACGATTTCGTTGAGAGTTTTCGCGTATCGTGCGCGGTGGAGAAGGTGCTTTACGAACTCTTACAAAAAAGGAAGGCGTCCGACCCCATCGGGACCGAGCGCCTTCATCAGCCGTTGTCGCTCCAGGAACAGTGCCTCTAGTAGCGGCGACGTTTCGGATTGATCTTATAGGTGTAGAGAGCTCCCGAACCGGCACCGGCGAGAAGGCCCCAGCCCGCTCCACGGCGTCCGCCGATCAATCCGCCCGCAAGAGCGCCGACCCCGGTCGCTATTCCAATGTTGATCAAGTTGCGATGGCGGCGATAAAAACTCGGCCTCCGCTGCGCGGTGTAACCGTTAACGGCATACCGCGGAGTTGACCGATAGGTGCGCGAAACAGAGCTTTTGCGCACCTTGCGGCGGCAGCTCTGACCATCCGCGGCGACGGGCAGTGTCACCGCGAAAACGAACAATGCGATCAATACGACCAAAAACTTTTTCATAAGACAGTCCAATTCCTCCAGAAATATATTCTTGCGGAGAGAGATGTGTTAAGTTTTTGGAGAGAGAATAATTCGCCTGGTCCGAGTGTGGTAGCACTAATATATCCATCCGTTTTAAGGATTGCAAGATGAAGTTCATCCGTTATTCAAAATTCAGGGGGTTTGACGTTTCGGGAATAGATCTCGGCGGACTGATGGACGCTCTCTCAAATCAGGTCCTGGATTCGGGTTATAACGACGATTACTGGTGGACACGGGAAAGGAATTCGCCGGACGATTCGCTCGACGCTCTTCGCCAGGCCATCCTTCAGGCGTTGCTCGATCAGGAAGTAATGTCGGAGAAAGACGTCGAGCAGATGCTCGCCGACAACGGCGGCAAGTTCAAGGGGTCGCTGCTCGAAGAATTGATAAATCAGCTGATCGAGAGACTCGTCGAGGAAGGGTATTTGAACCTGAAGGAAGTTCCGCAGGAACAGCCGCTTCAAATGCAGAACGGCGAAGGCGTGGGTGAGATCGCCCAGCCGATACCGCGAAACATAAAGTTCGAGGTGACCGAGAAGGGGCTGGACTTCCTTGGTTACAAAACGCTGCAAAAGCTGCTTGGTTCGATGGGCAAGTCATCGATGGGGCGGCACGAAACGCCTCACCTGGATACGGGCGTGGAGGCGGCTCTGGCATCAAAACAGTACGAGTTCGGCGATACGATCAACCTCGACGTCAATGCGACCCTTATGTCCGCGATCGCCCGCGAGGGGCTCGGCGTGCCGCTCAATCTTGAGTACGGCGACCTCTACGTCCGGCAGCAGGACTATTCTTCGTCCTGTGCGACGGTCGTGATGCTCGATTGCTCTCATTCGATGATCCTGTACGGCGAGGACCGCTTCACCCCCGCAAAAAAGGTGGCTCTTGCCCTCGCACATCTCATTCGCACACAGTATCCGGGCGACAGCCTGAAGATAGTCTTGTTTCACGATGGTGCGGAAGAACTGCCCATCGCTAAGCTCGCAACGACCCAGGTCGGGCCGTATCACACAAACACGGCCGAGGGATTAAAACTCGCACGGCGCATCCTCACGGCCCAGCGAAAGGACATGAAGCAGATCGTGATGGTGACCGACGGCAAGCCTACGGCGGCCTTCGTAGACCCGTCGAACGCTGCTTATTTCAGCTACAGGAGCTATTCCGACACCGTCCCCGGAGGACAGCGGCTTCTCTATAAGAACTCCATGGGAAACGACCCATTCGTGATGGCAGAGACCTTTAAGGAGGTTCAGGCATGCCGCAGATCGGGTGTGATGATAAATACCTT
>JAJNPX010000485.1 GCA_021155145.1 Acidisarcina sp.
AGCGGGCGGCATCTATCGGCCCGGATTCGGCCGCCCGAACATCGCATGCACGGCCGGCGAGGCGGTTTCGGATGCAAGCACCAGCAATCTCACCGTGATAAATCCGTCGTGCTTTACCTCGGCCTTTGGCGGCTTCGGAAACCTCGGACGCAATACATTCCGCGGCCCTTTGCAGCAGCGTCTTGACCTTAGCTTTGCAAAGAGCACGAAGATCAACGACAAGATGAGTGTTGAATTAGGTTTCGATCTTTTCAATGTCTTTGACACGGTGAATTTTGCGAACCCGAACAGTGACCTGCAGGACAGTGTCGACTTCGGCGTGATCACGAACACGGTCGGGGGACCGCGAGTCGGCCAGTTCCGTGCGAAATTCCGATTCTAGCCAGGAGAGCAGCTACGAACCAAGGGAAGCGAAAAGGGCGAGGCACAACGGCCCCGCCCTTTCACATTTGCATAGCATTGCCGCAGGTCATCTTACCGCGGTCGCCTTGTTCTCACGCGGATCATATGGGCTCGCCTGATATTTCTTCACGGCTTCCTGAGCGTTGTCGTAATTGTCGCCGCTCTTTTCGGCGCGTGAGTACGCGGCGGTCGCACGGGTGCGGTCGCCTTTTGCATCGTAGGCATTTCCCATCTTGATATTGGCCCACACTTCGAGCCACGGCGGGTTAAGGTTCCCGCTGATCGTCGCCTTGAAGTTGTCGATCGCCAGATCGTAGTTTCGCTGCTCGAGAAAGAGGAGGCCGAGGTGATAGTAGATCCAGGAATTGGAACGATCGAGCTTCAGGGCCGCCTCGAATTGTGCCTGTGCCTCGACGTAATTGCCCTCTTTGAATTGTTCGATGCCTCGCCTCGCGATCGACGAGACCCGCAGGTCCGGCGAGATCCGCAGCAGCTTGTATCCGGGATCGATCACGACGGAGAGCGGTTTGCCCGTCGATTCGATGTTGAAGTCGGCGCTCGATTCCTGCATGTCGAGAGTCACGGTCTTTAGCCCTAACTCGCCCTCCGACCGAAGCTGTACATCGACCGGGAGCCGCAGATTGTCGTAATTCTGTTTCACGGTTCCCCGAGCGACGAACTTTCCTCCGCGAGTGCGGATGATAAGATAGTCGGCCGTAAACTCCGGAACGCCCGTGCCCTCGACCCAACGGGCAAAGAAATAACGCATCGGTTCACCGGCGATGCGCGTCGTCAGCTTTTCAAAATCGTCGATCGAAACGTTCTTGCCGCGGTTTTCCGCGAGATTGGTCCGCAGCAGCTGATCGAATTTTCGCTGGCCGAGGGTGTCACGCAGCAGCTTGAAGACAAAGGCCCCTTTCGCAAACATGATGTACTGATAGGCGATCGATTGATCATCGAGATTTGCCGGGGTTCGAAGGAGCGATGCGGTCTGTTCGAAGGTGAGCGACTTTTCCAAAAGTTCGCGTCTCAGGGCATCGAGCTTGGCCCCGTCCAGCGAGCTTTCACGAAGAGCGAATGCGCTGTACTCGGCCAGGCCCTGAGAAAGCCAGGCGTCGTCAAACGACTTCAACCCGACGGTCAGGCCCCACCACTGATATGCCGCCTCACGCTGCAGACGTTCTTCCGTTACGCCGCGTTCCTGTTCGAATTGTCTGCTCGAGACGAAGAGCATTCCCATCGACGAATAAAAGTCGAGGCTTTCGTCGTCGATCTGAGCGACGATCAGCTTTTTGCCAAAGTCCGCATTTCCGAATTTTTTCGTATAGAATTCGAGCGCTTTGCCAAGCGTTTCTCCATAATCCTGGACCAGGGTATCAAAGCCGGGCCGCGTGTTGAATTGGAGCTCATATTCCCCGAGTTTTAGCGTCCGAGGAGCGAATTTGCCATACGCGAAATTGCCGACCAAACCCGGCTTTTGCTGAGTAAACCGGAACTTTCCACCTACTGCACTGACCGGCGAATCGCTGTAGCCAACTATCTGGAGGCCGCCCGGCACCGCTATCGAAATGTCGGAGGTGGCAAAATCCGATGCATAATCGTGGAACGGGAACCACCTTGCGGCGTACATCAGGTACCCCTGGTCTTCTCCGACGAAGGCAAGCCTCTTATTTAGAAGCGGACCGCCGCTCGGCGTATTGAGAATGCCGCTGTACTTGAAGCGAAGCGTAACGGTCGTCCCCTTTGCCACCGTATCGCCGAAGTCTATACGTACGCTAGGCCCAAGGTCAGAGACGCCGACCTGATCCTGTACGAATGTTATCGGGTTCGGCGCAGGCACCGGCGTCCGTGCGGCACGGGCCGCTGGTTTTGCAGCTGCCGGTGTGGCCGGCCGGTCGATCCTCGCGATCGATTCGATCTTCAATGAACCGTTCAGCTCAAAGGCGACGTTGCGGGCGTCCTCCAACACGGTAAAGGTGACGTCCGCGGTCGCGGCCAGCTTGTTATCGTCAGGAAGAAGCTGGGCGTCGATCGTATACGACGACACGTCATAATCCGTGCGCTTTACCTGCTGGGCGGACAGGGCCGAAAAAAGGCCGGCAAATAAAACAGCGGCCAGGGGAACTCGAAATAAGATCTTCATTTTACAATCCAACACATCTGAAACGGCTTGTGCCAAATTAGGATGATTGCACGGCTTAAACCGTTTGCTTTACCTGACGTAAATCGGGTTTGACATTATCCACGGGGCACGGTCAAATGGCTCACCCAGCCGATCCAGATAAACCTCGACACGGTAAACTCCAGTGTTTATTACATTTACGGAAAATTCGCTCACGTCGGCCGCCTCCTCGATCCTTTCGCCGTCCTTAAGCAGCACGAACCTCGCCGGTACAGCGGCCGAGGCGGTGAGTTTGACGCCGCTTCCGGCCTCGATCTCGTCACCCATTATACGCCGCACACTTCCCGAATCGGCGGTGAACGAAAAGCCCGATGTATGTGAGAGGACGTCAAATCCTACGTACGCATGGCCCTTTCTTAGAGCATCGATCAGTGATTCGCCCGTGAGGGCCGTGCCGGATTCGATCAGCACGTGCATTCTAACGAGCCTGAAAACCGTCTCGTAGGGATCGATCTTGATGCCAAAATGCTTGTTTCCCTCGTCATCGGCCAATAGATAGTAGCCCTTGTTAGAGTGCGCGTCGGCGCCTGCGGTGAGCAGCAGGCGCTTCTTCGACGAGATCGCGTCGTAACGCCGCAGATAGTCGTCGTTGCGTCGAAAGTAGGTCGCGTATGTAGCCTCGGGATAGGCGGAGAAGGACCACAGCACGTCAAAAATGGCGGTGAACGGATTTGACGCTTTGGCATTGATATGGAGGCTGTATGCTTCCAAGCCGTCGAAATCGATCACATCGGAACGGTTACTTTCGGGATAGTTATTGATCGCGATACGGCCCTCGGAATGGATCTGCTCGAGGAATGACCTCGAATCGACCCCGGCAAAGCCCGGCGAATCGGGCGAACCGGGCAGCAG
>JAJNPX010000486.1 GCA_021155145.1 Acidisarcina sp.
AGGACCTGCCACGATTCGGTGACATAGGAAAGTACAAACCCGAACTTTTTGAGAAGTTCATGGCTTGGTACAAAGCCGCTCAAGAAGAGGGGTCTCTATCGAAGCGCGAAAAGGCCCTGATCGGGCTGGCGGTCGCCGTCACAGTTCAATGCCCGTATTGTATCGATGCTTTTACAAATTCCTGCATGGAGAGTGGTTCAAATATGGAACAGATGACCGAGGCGATCCATCTGGCGTCCGCGATCCGCGGCGGCGCGAGCCTGATTCACGGAATTCAGTCACACAACGCACACGACAAGATATCGATGTAGATATGGATACAGGCGTAGTACAAATAACACGAAATGACCGCCCTTCTTTGCCGCATTCGCCGATGACTTTTGAGGAAAGATTGGGTGGGGCTCAACTCCGTTCGAACTCAGTGGACATCCTTCAGGTCAATGTCGGAAAACTCTGCAATCAGGCGTGCAAGCACTGCCATGTCGACGCTTCGCCAAAGCGGTCGGAGATAATGAGCCGGGAAACTGTCGACGAGGTCCTGCGCGTTCTGCGGGAATTTCGGATACCAAAGCTCGACATCACCGGAGGCGCCCCGGAACTCAATCCGTCGTTTCGTTATTTCGTCGAGGAGGCGCGAAAGGTCAACACCAGGATCCTCGTGCGTCACAATCTGACGGTGATGTTCGAAGAAGGGCAGAGTGATCTGCCGGAGTTTTTCGCTGAGAACGAGCTGGAAGTGATCTGCTCGCTGCCCTATTTCCTTCAGCAGGAAACGGACGCGCAACGCGGGACCGGTGTTTTCGACAGATCTATTGAGGGGTTAAGAAGATTGAACGGTGTGGGGTACGGAATCAGCGACAACCTGGTCCTGAACCTTGTTTATAATCCGGTCGGAGCGTATCTGCCGCCTCCACAGAGTTCGATAGAAGCCGACTTCAAACGAGAGTTGAAGGCACGCTACGATATCTCTTTCAACGATCTTTTTACGATAACGAACATGCCGATCGCCCGGTTTCTCGATTGGCTTCGGCGCTCGGGCAATGAGACGAGCTATATGGCGAAGCTTGTTAACGCATTTAATCCAGCAACGGTTCGGGGCCTGATGTGCCGTAATCTGATCAGCGTTGATTGGACGGGAAGGTTGTACGATTGCGATTTCAATCAAATGCTTGACATGGGGATAGAGGCAGCTTTACCACAGACGATATTTGATTTTGACATCGACAAGCTTGCGGATCGGCCCATCACGACAGCGGATCACTGTTTCGGCTGCACCGCCGGCTCAGGGTCGTCGTGCGGCGGCGCCGTTGCGGACTGATGTGCCGAAAGATCATGGGAGTAGGCCGCCTTATTCAAAAACTAGCATTCCCGCTCGCGGTCGGGTCGTTCGCAGCCCTTTACTTGATGGAAAGACGGCGTCCCCTGAGGGACCGTATTGAATCGAAAACTATTCGGACTGGCCGGAACCTCGCCTTGGCCGGAACGGCAGCCTTGGCCTTGTATTCGATCGAACGACCGATCGCCAAACGCGCGGCTGAATTAGTTGAGCGGCGCAGGATAGGCCTTCTCAAACTCGTCGGCCTGCCCAAATGGCTTGAGCCGTTTGCGGCCGTCATCCTCCTTGATTACACCCTTTATCTCTGGCATGTTCTCACGCATCGCATGCCCGCATTATGGCGGTTTCACGTCGTGCACCATGTGGATCTGGATCTCGACACCACTACCGCTCTCCGATTTCATTTTGGTGAGATGACCATTTCCGTCGCATGGCGTTTGGCCCAGATCGTTTTGATCGGCGTATCTCCGGGTTCACTGCGCATCTGGCAAGCCTTTCTGCTGCCATCGATAATTTTCCATCACTCTAACCTGGAGCTTTCCGAAGAGCTCGAGAGACGGATCGGCAAATTATTCGTTACGCCAAGGATGCACGGCATACATCATTCGGTCGTACAAGATAAAGCGAACTCGAACTGGTCGAGCGGGTTATCGATCTGGGACCGGATCCACGGCACTTTCCGCGACATCTCGGAACATCACGGCGTTAAAGTCGGAGTGCCGGCATATCGTAAACCTGGGGACATAACTGTCGGAAAACTCCTCGAAATGCCGTTTCGCCATCAGCGGCCTGCGTGGCGGTTGCCCGCTGCGGAGGACACCGATGAACGCTGAAGTCTCGATAATTGTTCCTGCATTCAATGAGGCCCGGGACATCGGCCGATTGCTCGGCACACTCCGCGCGTTCGGAGAGCCGGCTGAGATCATTGTCGTCGATGGCGGAAGCTCGGATGAAACGACCAACATCGCCCGTGAGCACGGTGCGACAGTGATCGAGGCTCCTCGCGGTCGGGGGAGCCAGTTGCACGCGGGAGCCTGTGTCGCCACTGGCGACGCCCTCTGGTTCCTTCACGCCGACTCGGTCCCACCGGTCAACGCCCTGGCCGAAATTCGAGGCGCGCTTGAAGATGAAGGGGCGGTGGTCGGCAACTTCGAGCTTCGGTTCGATGGTGACAGCCGTGCGGCGAGGTTTATGACCTGGTTCTATCCGCTGGTACGCAGGCTTGGTTTGATATACGGCGATTCGGGCATATTCGTCCGCCGGCGAACATACGATCAGGTGGGCGGTGTCAGCCCGATCCCGCTCTTTGAAGATCTCGATCTTGTCCGCCGGATGAAGCGGGCGGGGAACCTGGTCCATCTTGACGCCGAGCTTTTGACATCCTCTCGCAGATTCGAAGGACGGCCGTTCGTTCCGGTCTTCCTGCGTTGGGTGATCTTTCAGTGTCTTTTTTGGATAGGTGTTAGCCCGTATCGCCTGGCGAGCCGATACCGTCCGGTGAGATCCGAGAACATTCCTGATGAGGGATCGAATCACGACCGCGTTCCCGTGAAGTTGTAAGAATGCCTTATAGCGACGAGCCACGTTTGATTTGCTCTCGACCTATTGGCTGCGAGGATCCTTAACCTCGCCTCTTTTTAATCGGATAAGCCAATACCACCACAAGCCATGGAAAGCTACGAAGATGCCCGCGAGCAGCCACCCTACAACAACGTACTTCAAGCCGCCTTCGAGGACTGACCAGATGAGTCCGGATGCCGCAAAGCCCGACCATACAAGCTTAAGTTGGAGCATGCCCTTGAACGTCTGTGCGGAAGCATTGCGAGCGAGGAGTGATTCTACGCCGACCGCGAAAAGGGCCGCAGCGACCAGCCGGG
>JAJNPX010000493.1 GCA_021155145.1 Acidisarcina sp.
TACGGACACAATATGGCTAAGTATCGAATTGGACTCGGGGTTAGCGGCGGGATCGCGGCGTATAAGGCTGTCGAGGTGATGCGACTGCTGCAGAAGTCGGGGTGTGAGGTTAGTGTTGCGATGACGCGGCATGCAACGGAGTTCGTGCAGCCGCTGACTTTCAAGGCATTGAATGAGGGCCACGTGATCGTCGATGATTACGATCCGGCGAATCCCGACCCGATCGCGCACATTAACTTCTCGCAGAATATCGACCTGCTGCTGATCGTTCCGGCGACGGCGAACATCATCGCGAAGTTCGCGAATGGAGTGGCCGACGATTTTCTATCGTCAACATATCTGGCCTGCACGGCTCCCGTGATGATCGCACCGGCGATGAATACCACGATGTGGGAACAGCCCGCTACGCAGCGAAATATTGAACAGCTCAAGACCGATGGCGTTCATTTTGTCGAACCCGTGGCCGGCGAGCTTGCCTGCAAGACGGTCGGGACCGGGAAGCTGGAGGATGTGGAGAATATCGTCCGTCAAGCTATCTTGCTGCTTGATCCCAAATTCCAAATTCCAGATTCCAAGTTTGAAGAGCTTAATACAAATCTGGGATCTGGAATCCGGAATCTGGAATCTAAGGATTTGCTTGGAGAGCGCTTGCTGATAACGGTCGGCGGGACGCGTGAGGCGATCGACCCGGTGCGGTTCATCTCGAATCATTCGTCGGGGAAGATGGGTTTTGCGGTTGCCGAGGCGGCGAGGGATCGCGGAGCGGCGGTCACGGTCGTCGCCGGAGCGACGGCCGTGGAACCGCCTCCGGGCGTCGAGGTCATCAAGGGCATTTCGGCGCGTGAAATGTTCGACGCGGTAATGAAAGAGCTGCCCGAGGCGACCATATTCGTAGGTGCGGCCGCGGTTGCCGATTATGCGCCGGCCGATGCGGCGAATGCCAAGATAAAAAAGGAAGGGCAAGACACGCTCACGCTCGAATTGAAAAAGACGCCCGATATACTCTCCGAGGTCTCGAAGCGACGAAAAGAGGGACAGATAGTTGTCGGATTCGCCGCCGAGACGAACGACGTGATCACATACGCAAAGATAAAGATGGGCAAAAAGAACCTCGACATGGTCGTCGCCAACGACATCACCGCCAAAGGCGCAGGCTTTAATACAGACACCAATATCGCTACCATCATCACAAAAACCGGCCAGGTCGAATTGCCGCTGATGTCAAAACGCGAGATGGCTGATAGAATCCTTGATGAAATAGCCAGGCTAAGATCGACGACCTAATTGCCGATCGGATGGATGCAGATGAGCGAGTTGTCCGAACTAATTGCAGACGTGCGCGAGCAGGTCTTGTTCCTGCAGGAGCTTGGCGTGGACGCTCTCGACGTTCGCCTTCCGGAAGCAGAAGGCGAGCGAGTGGATAGCCTTCAGATGGTGGCCGAAGCCGTTGTTTTTGAAAAGGCCCCGCCGCCGGCCGATATTGGTTTGCCTAAACGGCCGACGGAGACAGTAAAAAGAGGCGGCTCGAGGATCGCGTCGCTGCCCTCGCTGAGATCTCGAACGCCCGTTCAAAACAACATAATGCCAAAGCCGACCGCCGCCAAGCCGGCCGATGAACCTGTCAAAGTGGACGCCCCGCCTGAGCCTGCGGGATCGGCGGACACGATCGGATCGATCCGTGCAGAGATCGGCGATTGCACTAGATGCAAGCTTTCGCAGCTTGGCCGAACGCAGATCGTCCACACGACCGGCAACTTTCAGGCGGACCTGATGTTCATCGGCGAGGCTCCGGGTGCGGATGAGGATGAGCAGGGATCTCCGTTCGTCGGCCGGGCCGGAAAACTTCTGACGGATATCATCATGGCGATGGGCTTTCAACGGGAACAGGTGGCCATCGGCAATATCAACCGCTGCCGCCCGCCCGCCAACCGCAAGCCGGAGCCGGACGAGACGGCGGCGTGCCGGCCGTTCATCCTCCGCGAGATCGCGGTCATCAAGCCAAAGGTCATCGTCGTTCTCGGTGCGACGGCGGCACACAACCTCCTGCAGGTCTCGACGCCAATATCACGCCTTCGCGGGACCTTTCAGGACTACTTCGGCGTGAAGGTGATGCCGACGTTCCATCCCGCATACCTGCTTCGCGACCCGCACAAAAAACGCGACGTCTGGGAAGATATGAAGAAGGTCCGCGACCTCCTCGAAAGTTAGGCAAGTTAGGCATCGTCCCCATTTTTGAATCCGATTCCGAGCGGGGCCCGAAAACGGGTGTAGTCTCAATGCACACGTTTTTATATGGGATTCGCTTCGATGCTTGTTGGACGCCCTGACATCTCCGCCGCTGTGACCGATTCGGCACATACAGCGGCCGGTCTTGAGGAATGCCGCCGCATCACGAAAAAATACGGTACGAGCTTCTATTTTGCGACGCAGTTCTTTCCTAAAGAAGTTCGCGAAGGCATCTATGCCATTTACGCATTCGCCCGAATTCCCGATGAGATCGTGGACGACCCGAACCTGACGGATCACGAAGAAGCGATACGGAAACTCTCGCTCTGGTGCGATGCTTGGCGTGAGGCGATGTGGATCGGCCGGAGCGATGACCCGGTGCTCAATTTCATCGCCGCGGCGTTTCGCAAATATAAGATTCCGATGGAGGATTGCGAAGCGTTCCTGCGGTCGATGTTCATGGACGAAGAGAAATTTTCGTACGCGAATTATCAGGAACTTGAAGATTATATGTACGGCTCGGCGGGCGTGATCGGGCTGATGGTAACGCGGGTCGTCGGTTATTCGACCGACGATGCCTTCGAATATGCCAAGAAGCTCGGTTACGCATTTCAGCTGACGAACTTCCTGCGCGATATTCGCGAGGATTACGACGAACTGGGCCGGGTCTATATGCCGCAGGACGAATTGGCGCGGTTCGGGCTGACCAATTCGGATATCGCACTGAGAAAACGCGATGAGCGGTTCGTAGCATTCATGAAGTTTCAGATCGATCGGAACCGAAAAGTTTATCGAGAGGCGTTGCCCGGCATAAAGATGCTTCGTTGGCGCGGGCGACTCGCGGTCCGCGTCTCATACGTCCTTTACAAGGCCATCTTAGGCGAGATCGAGCGTGCGAACTACAATGTTTACGCCGGCCGGGTGCGGACGAACAGACAGCGGAAGATATA
>JAJNPX010000516.1 GCA_021155145.1 Acidisarcina sp.
GCCGCGGGCGAAGACGTCGCCGGGCCGGTAACACCACTCAGCGATTTTATATAGGCCACAAGCGACACCAGTTGTTCTTCCGTAACCTGCCCCTTGAACGTAGGCATGATCGGCTGATACCCCTCGACGATCTGTGCTCCCGGATTCAATATCGAATTTCGGATATAGGCTTCGTCCGCGATCACCGACTGCCCGCCTACGAGTTTTACTTCCTTGTTAAATATACCCTCGAGTTTCGCACCACGCTGATCCGCACCGCCCTGATGGCATGATGCACATCCAAGCTTGTTCTGGAAGAGGTCTTGTCCCTGCTGAACGGGCGTCTGGCCCGATTCGTTTCCGGCAAGCCAGTTGTCAAAGTCGCGCTGCTCCATCACATAGACCCAGCCGCCCATGCCGGAGTGGTTGAGGCCACAGTACTCCGCACAGTACAAGTGATACTTGCCGGGCTTAGTCGCCTCGAACCAGAGGTATGTGTAGCGCCCGGGAACGACGTCGGCCTTCGTTCGAAACGCAGGTATCGAAAAATCGTGAAGCACGTCCTCGGTCGTCATCGTCAGTTTGACCTTTCGGCCGACCGGCACGTGGAGTTCATTTATCTCCCGCTGGCCTGTAGCGTGCTGGAGCTTCCACATCCACTGCTTACCGACGACATACACGTCCATCGCCTCATCCGGCATACGATACTGGTTGTAGTAAACGTACGCTCCGCCTAGGAAAATGGTCATCGAAATGACGAACGGGATGATCGACCAAACCGTCTCGAGTACGATCGAACCGTGCATCTCATCCGGCGTGGCAAATTTTTCCTTTTCGCGGTACTTGACCGCGAAAATGAAGATCGCCACGACGATCGGGACCGTGAACGCCACGCTTACAAGGATCAGATAGAAATATAGTGCATCTACCTGCCAAGCAAAGCTCGACGCCGCATCTGGAAACAATGGTACCCACGAACTCGTTTGCATAATCTGATCAAGCGGAAAGCTCACCGGCTCCCGCTTCTTTGCCTTTGTTTCGGCGCCAAAATACAAAACCCATAAGTCCTAAACCGAGAAGCGTGGCAACCGCCGCTATCCGCATCGCACTCAGGATCTGGAAGCCATATTTGCCGGTCGATGGATCGTAGTGAAAACAGTAGAGCAGCAGCTCATCCGCAACGCTGCCAACCTTGTTCTCCGCAGATTCGATGATGCCGAGCTTCAGGTCCTTCGGCGAATAGTCGATGCCGTAGAAATATCGCGACAATTTCCCTTCCGGAGTGGCGATCATTATCGCACTCCCGTGGGCGAACTGCTGGCTCTTTTCGTCCCACTCGTAGTCGAAACCGACCGCCTCGGTTAGCTGATCGATCGATCCCTGGGTCCCGGTGAGAAAATGCCATCCCTTCTCGGTTCCCGGGCGGCCGTATCGCTCCATATAGGAGGCCTTCTTGTTCTTTGCCAGGTCCGGCTTGTCGAACTCTTTCGCGTCAAAGCTGACGGCCAGAACGTCAAACTCCTCGCCGGCATTGAACGAGACGCCCTTAAGAGCCCCCGTCAGCCCGTTGAGCACCTGATTGCAGAGCATCGGGCACTCGTAGTAGACCACCGCGATGATCACGGGACGGCCCTTTCCAAAGTAATCGCCGAGCTTTACCGTCTGACCGTTCTCGTCTCTGAACTCGGCCGCGAGCGGTACTGGTTCACCAAGCCTCTGATGGATACCAACCTTCTTGAGCGGTTCCGGCAGGCCGTTGGATGTGCCCTGCGACGGATCGTAGTACTTTGGCGAATAGAGAGGTGAATTATAGTGCTCGCTCTTCTGGCCCGATACGAATATCGAACATAGCGACATCAACACCGCTACTGCGATCGAACTGCTGATCATTCGGGTTGTGTATTGCATGTTCATACCAATGCCTGTCAATTGCTTTGACTATCTACGTCTGTCGGTGGCGACACGCCCGGAGCTCGCATCCGAGAACCGTAGCTTGGAATCTGCGAACAGTTTTTCGGCCTCGGGCCCGGATCTCGCCTTAAGGTTGCGCTCCAGCACCTTGGCCTTTGCTTCCTCGATGGGCAGGGCGGTGACGGCTCCGGTCGCCTTGTCCTTCATCCCTTTTTCCCAGACTTCCTTATATTCCTTCTGAAGTTCCCACCATTCGGACTGCGGTGCCCTTAACTCAAGGTTTATCCGGCCTTTCGTGCCATCGACACCAAAACCGGGCGCCGCCTGCAGCCTCGGCTCGGACGGCAGACGCTCCTTATCGCTCATCGCCATCGGATTGTCAGATGCCTTCTCGATCTTTGCCTGGTCCTCGAACACACCGAGCAGAGCCCACATCAGGCCGAACGTGATCACGATAAGCAAGAACAAGCCCACGGCAAAATATACGATCCCGCGAAAGCCGATGACGTTTTGCTCGTATGGCTTTTCGAAATCTACGAACGACTTTTCGTGTTTTGTCGCACCCATAATTCTAATGTCCGTGGCCGTGCTCGATCGCCTTTTCCAGGAACGGGTCCATGACAGGGACGAGCGGCCGATTCATCAATTGGCCAAAGAAATACCAGAGCCATATACCGCCTACGGCGACCGGACCGGCAATATCGAGCCAGCTGAAACTCTCAGACAAGATAAGGCTCTCACCATGCGTCGCTATCCGCGGACTCGGGCTGATAAGAAAGTACATATCCACCAGCCGCATAAAGAGTATGAACATCGCGATCGACGACAGCATCTTCGAATTTTTCTTCCAATCCTGCCGCAGGAGGAAAAGATACGGAAAAGCAAAATGGAAGAGTATCAAGATCATTCCGACCCAGAACCAGCCCGTCGTCATCCGCACCAGATACCAGCCCGTTTCCTCGGGAATATTTCCCGAATAGATGATCAGAAGCTGGGAGAAATTGAAATAAGCCCAGATCATGACCAAGGCAAGCACCAATTTCCCTATGTCATGGAAGTGGCGTTTGCCGATCACACGGTTCATCGGGGACCGGTCGCCAAGGTACGCGAGCATCAGGACCGCAAAACAAAATGTGCTCAAAGCCCATCCCGCGACAAACAGGAGGCCCCAGATCGTCGAGAACCAGTGCGGGTCGAGCGACATCACCCAATCGACGGTGGCAAGCGAGATCACCAGAACGTAGACCACCATTGTCGGGCCGGAGAATCTTGTCGCCAGGCCGAGCCACTTCGCCGCTTCTTCATGATCGGCAGACTTATCCTGCTTGGCCGACCAGTCATTGAGCAGATAGGTCATCACCCCGAACAAGACGAAATAACCGACCCCGCGAACGATCCACCAAAATGGCGTCTGGTAGGCGCCGCGCCCGATCACCGTGAAATCGTCCGGCGGCAGGTGGGTCCACTCGTAAAGGCTGGTCACACCTATCGCAAGCGGCAGCCACATCAGAAACACGACCGGCAACACGCGCGACGCGGCCTCAACGATGCGCCGGATGACGACGCCCCATGCACCGCCGGTCAGGTACTGCAGCATCGTGATGCCGATACCCCCGATCGTGATCCCGCCCCAAAACACGAACCCAAGGAGCCAGGAGCGGAGGCCCTGCTCTACATTGAAATACGTGCCGACCGCCCATACGATCAGGCCGATACCGCCCACACCGAGCGCGATGGTGCGAAAACGGTTAAGATCTGCCGGTGCGTTGTAATTCTCAGCCATTACTTAGCACCTCCATGGGTCTCGGCAGCCGGCGATGCGGCCGGTGCTGCTGTATTCGCATTCATCTTCATCGTTTCGGCGGGGTCCTGGCTGACCTGCAGCGCTCGTATATATGCAACGATAGCCCAACGGTCCGCTACCGGTATCTGCGCGGCATATCCGTTCATTCTTCCCCAGCCATTCGAAATAACGTCAAAGAAATGGCCGACTGGCGCATTTCTGAGGCGGTCGTCGTGATAGGTCGGCGGCTTTACGAATCCTCGCCGTACGATCATGCCGTCGCCTGCTCCGACCGGGCCGTGGCAGACTATACAATAAATGTTAAAGCGGTCCTGGCCGCGGTCGACAAGTTCCTTTGTCACCGGTATCGGAAACTCGGTTATCGCGTTCGGAAAGCTTGTAACGACCGTATTCCCGGATGGGTCGGTCGTCGAGGCGACCTGTACATTCGGGTCGGGATTGTCGATCTGGCCCGTGTAGAACGCCTTGTTATCCTTCAGAAGGCCGCGAGCCACCGTCCCCTCCGGAAGATCGCGGGAGGCACGCCCGTCCTTGAAAAAGTCGCTCTTCTTATACGCCTTGTAACGCGGCTGATCCTGCATGTCGAATCGCACACCGCAGCCGGAAGCCAGAAGGCAGAAGCCAGTAAGCAGGAGGCAGTAAACACCCTTACTCTTCGACATCGAACACCTCCTGCGGCTTAAGGCCCTGAAGAAATCCCCTGGTTTCCTCGTAATCGTATTTATCATCTGCGGATTCGATCAACAGGAAAAATTTTTCGCGCGTCGCAAGAGCGAACCTCGGCACATTAAAGACCGGATGATATGGACGCGGCAGGCCGTTCAGGAACAGCATCCCGAATACCGCCGTGAAGCCCGCAAGAAGGATCGTAAGCTCGTACGCGGGCGGCACAAAAGATATCCAGCTCAAATACGGGCGCCCGCCGATATTCAGCGGATAATCGATATAGTGGACGAAAACCTGAAGGCTTACGCCCAGCAGGAGTCCGGTGATACCGCCGAAAAAGACCAGGACCGGAAGAATGCTTCGCTTGATCCCCAACGCCTCATCGATATCATGGATCGGGAATGGAGAAAACGCATCGGTCCTCACGTAGCCGGCCTCGCGCACGGCCCGGGCCGCGTCGACAAGCTCGGTCGCCGAATCGAATTCCGCCATTAATCCGTAAAGTTTCTTGTCCATATCAAAATACGCCCGCCTTAAGCTTCCGACTCCGAATTTGGCGGTTCGGTCCGTTCGTAGGTGTATTCGACCTCTAATACGCTCTCGTCGAAATCCTGCTGGTGCCCGTGTACGTTCGCCTCAGGCAAAAGGGTGCGAACCTCAAAGATCGAAATGATCGGCAGGAACCTCACGAACAGGTAGATCAGTGAGAAGAAAAAGCCCAGTGTGCCGACAAACATCGAAATGTCGAAGATCGTTGGTGCATACATCGCCCATGACGACGGCAGAAAATCGCGATTCAAGCTGGTGATAATGATCACGAATCTCTCGAGCCACATTCCGATGCTGACTATGATAGAAATTACGAAGAGCCAGAACGGGCTTTCGCGAAAACGCTTGAACCAAAGGAACTGGATCGAGATGCCGTTACAAAAGATCAACATCCAGTAAAACAGCCAGTAAGGCCCTTCCCAGATGCGGTTCTTGACCATGAAGACCTCGTATTGGGACGAACTGTACCAGCCGAAGAACGCCTCCATCGCATAGCCGTAAACTACGATCAGGCCAGTAGCGAGCATCACCTTACCCATGTAGTTCAAATGGGTATCGGTGATGAAATCCTTCATGTTGTACCAGACGCGCAAGGGTATGCAGAGAATGAGCACCATCGCGAAGCCGGCAAAGATCGCACCCGCGACGAAATAGGGCGGGAAGATGGTGGCGTGCCAGCCCGGGATCTGCGACACCGAGAAGTCGAACGACACGATCGAGTGCACCGAAAGCACGAGCGGCGTCGAAATGCCCGCCAACAGCAGATACGCGATCTCATAACGGTGCCAATGGCGGGCAGAACCACGCCAGCCCCATGAGAGCGCCGCGTAGACGAACTTGAACGCCTTGTTCTTCGCACGGTCGCGAAGCGTGGCGAGATCCGGGATCAGGCCGACATACCAGAACAAGAGCGAGATGGTCGCATAGGTCGATACCGCGAAAACGTCCCATACCAGCGGCGAGCGAAAGTTCGGCCATATGCCCATCACATTCGGATAGGGGAACAGCCAATAGGCGGCCAGCCACGGTCGGCCAGTATGCAGCAGCGGGAAGATCGCCGCGTTCGCAACGGCAAATAGCGTCATCGCCTCGGCAAACCGGTTGATCGATGTGCGCCATTTCTGATTGAGCAGTAGGAGGATGGCGGAGATAAGCGTTCCGGCGTGCCCGATACCGATCCACCAGACAAAGTTAATGATCGGAAATGCCCATCCAACCGGCTGGTTGTTCCCGAAAATGCCCATACCCTTGGCCAAAAGGTACCCGACCGTCACGACGAGCAGCTGAGCCACCATGAATGCGATACCGAACCCGACAAACCAGTGCCACGGCGTCTTTTTCTTCAGGGTGACGTCGCCGATCTTGTCGGAAACCGTCCCAAGCGTATGGTCGCCCTCGACCATCGGCGGATAAATGCGTTTTTGAATTCGCTCAAGCTCTTGCATTTAGTGTGCTTCGCCTCCCGCTTTTGTCTCGCCTTCCTTCTTCTCTTTAGTGCCGTGAGACTTGGGGATCGGGAGCGGCCGGTAATCCGGCATTTCCTTGTTCTGATTCTTAAGCCCGGCGAGATATGTCGTTCGCGGTTGAGTATTCAGTTCGTTCAAAAGGGTGTAGTCGCGATGGTCCTTCTTGACCTTTGCGATCTTGCTCAGCGGGTCGTTCATATCGCCGAAGACGATCGCGTCGGTCGGGCAGACCGCCTGACAAGCGGTGACGATCTCGCCGTCGCGAACACGGCGTCCGTCCTTTTCGGCCTCGATACGGGCCGCGGCGATACGCTGTGTGCAGTATGTGCACTTCTCCATTACACCGCGGCTGCGGATCGAAACTTCCGGATTTCGGAGCAGCTTGTACTGCGGCGTATCCCAATCCTGGTAGAGAAGGAAGTTAAACCTTCTCACCTTGTATGGACAGTTGTTGGAACAATATCGGGTTCCGACACAGCGGTTATAGACCATGTCGTTCAGCCCCTCAGGATTATGAACCGTTGCCGTCACCGGACAGACGACCTCGCACGGGGCCTGCTCGCACTGCATGCACGGCAGCGGCTGAAATGCGACGCCGCCCGGATTGTTGATATCGGTTCCAGAGTAATACGCATCTACCCGGAGCCAGTGCATCTCCCTGCTCTTTGCTACCTGCTCCTTGCCGACCACGGGGATGTTGTTCTCCGCCTGACACGCGACCACGCAGGCATTGCAGCCGACGCAGGAGTTGAGGTCGATCGACATCGCCCACTTGTGATTCTTGGCGTACCATTCCTGATATGTGTCGGTCCCGGTCGCCGTGTCATACATCGTTTTCGAGTACTCGTCCGGCTGATGGCCCATATCCGGGTTGGCCTCGAACACATCGAGGTCGAACGTCCGAAGTATGTCGCGCCCCTCCATATTGAAATGGATCTGCGTCGAAGCTATCGTCGTCTGTTCACCGGTCTTGGCAATATCGCCGAACCCGAGATACATCGCATCGGACCTTTGTACATCAAAGGTGCTGTACCCGAGCCCGGTGCCTATTTTGCCGGCACGCGTGCGTCCGTAACCCATATATATGGTCACGACGTCGTCGGGCTGGCCAGGCGAGATCCACACCGGGACCGGTTTCTCGATCGTGCCGCCCTGAAACTTGAGGGTGACCAGATCCGACGTCATATTATTTCCGTACGTATTTACGAATGCGATGCCACGTTCACCGCCGGAGATCTCGTCCGGGTCGTTCCCGCGATTCAAATTAAGTTTCGCAGCGGTCGCGGGGCTGACAAGCGCGACGTTATCCCATGTAATCTTTGAGATCGGGTTCGGCAGCTCCTGCAGCCAGCCGTTATTCGCAAAGCGGCCATCATAGATCGTCGGATCGGGGAGTATCGATATCTCGACCTGGCCGGTTCCCGACGGTCCGGCCTGCGGCTGGTTAAGGAACGCCGCATTGGCTGACAGCGTCCTTGTCGGGAATGCCGTGTTTGGGACAAAGCCGTCGTGAACTGCCTTTCGCCAGTTGTCCTCGAACGTTTTCGGAGCGGCCGCGGGTGCAGGCCCGGTGGGCGTGCCTACAGGTGTTACTTCAGTACGCACAGCTTCCGCGGTCTCCGGCGTTCGGGCTGGTGCGGCAGCGTTCTGTCTCGACGCTGCGGCCGAGATATTCTGACCCTGCCAGTATTCCTTGACGATGTCGTAATCCTTTCGGTCGTAATTTTCCCGAAAGAAGAGCTGAACGACCTCGTGAGCATTGCGGCTGTCGTAGAGCGGCTGGACCAGCGGCTGGACGATGGTTGCGGTGCCGTCGTACGCACGTGTATCGCTCCACGATTCTAGATAGTGCTTGGCCGAGACGTGCCAGTGGCAGATCTCAGAGGTCTCATCGACGTGCTCGCTGAGATGGATCCTAAGCGGCACCTTGTCGAGCCGCTGCTTGTTCAACTTGAGGTCGGCGGGTGTGTTGTAGGCCGGATTTCCGCCAAGGATAACGAGGGTCTTAACCGTCCCGGCATCGATCTCGGCAACAAGCTCGCGAAGCTGTTCGATCTGTGTTTTCTCCGATGGCGTCAGCGGATCGGTATAAACGACCGTTTGCCCGACATTGCCGAGAGTCGAATTGATCGCATGGGCAATGGCATGAACGACCGGCGGCTGATTGTCTCCCGGTATCACGACCGAACGGCCCTTGTGCTCGCTCAGGTCCTTCGCAAGCGCGGCTATCCACGCGGCGTTGTCCGTGTAAGTCGATGATGCGCCGCCGACGCCGACGGCCGCCGCGATCGCCCTGGCTATCTCAGGCATCTGGCTCGGTTTTACGGCAAGCCGGTGATCCGCCTTTGCACCTGTAAGGGTCGTCGTCGTTTCTATCGCGTAAAGGCGGTTGATCTCCCGTTTCTCCTCGGTCAGTGCACGTCCCTTCGCAAAATCCTTTGCGTACCGGACGTTGAACGCCGAGAAAAGGTCCGCATCGAGCGTAAGTATTCGCTCGGCATTCGCAAGCCTATAGATCGTGTTGACCGGCGAACCGAGGGCAAGCTTTGCCCCGGCGATCGCATTGTCCTTGTTTACCGGTTCGTATTGATACCATTTGGCGTTCGGCATTTCGCCCGAAAGCCGCCGGAATTGGTCCTGAAGCGTTGGCGACGTGACCGTCTCCGTCAGGAACCTGACGCCGGCTCCGCCGTCCTTGGCGGCCTCGCCGACCGCCGCTCGGACTGCCGTCGAGAAATCCTGCCAGCTCTTGGGTGTTCCGCGATACAACGTTTCCTGCGAGCGGTCGGGGTCATACATCCCGAGCAGCGAGGCCTGTGCGTAAACGTCTGTCGCTCCGAGGCTTCCCGGATGTTCGGGATTTCCCTCGATCTTAATCGGACGCCCATCAAAAGATTTTGCAAGCAGGCCTGTGCCGATACCGCCGAGCGTCATTGCAGTGGCAAAGAACAGGGGCTTTCCCGGGATCAGGTCTTCAGGCTGGCGTACATATGGAACGATCTTCTCCGGCGGTTGAATTACACAACCCGAGAGGCCGGCAAGAGCGAGCGATGCACCCATCACCTTGACGAAATTCCGACGGCTCAGCGAAGAGTCCCACTGCTCGATATTTACGGGAAACTCGCCCTTTATCCGGTCTTCGAACTCGGGGGTTTCCGCGTATTCTTCAATGCTTCGCCAATATTGCTTACCGCTCTGCGAAAGGATCTTTTTGCGCATTTGCGCAAAGCCATTTTTGCTTTCCGGACTCGGCATTTTTTAAGTGATTCCTCTTCTAAACTCTATCGATGACAAATCGAACAGCTGGTCAACATTTCCTTGCTTCGGATCTTGTACTGCTCTTTCAGAGCAACCCGGTCTGCCTTTTCGATATCGCCGTCCTTCCACTGCATGTTGTAGATCTCCGATTTCGGACGGATGAACTTTTCGGGCTCACGGTGACACGCCAGGCACCACTCCATCTGCAGTGTATTTTCCTGGTAAACGGCCGGCATATTGTCGATCTGGCCATGACATGTGGAACATCCGACACCTTTGGCGATATGAATGCTGTGGTTGAAATATGCGAACTCGGGCAGGTCGTGCACCCGTTCCCACTCGATCGGCGTATTGTCGCGGAAGCTTGCCCTGACCGGTTCCAGATACGGGCTATCCGCCCAGATCTGGCTGTGGCAGTTCATACACGTCTGCGTCGGCGGTATGCCGGCCGAGGCCGCCGTCTCGACCGTGGTGTGGCAATACCGGCAATCGATGCCGTCGTCACCGACGTGGTGTTTGTGGCTGAACTGCACGGGCTGCTGCTTTTCGACGTACCGGCCAGTCAGATACGATGACCGTGCCACCTGCGTGTAAACGTAGAAGGCCGTTCCCGCCAGAACGACGCCAAGGATCATGCTGATCCGGGCGATATTGTTCGCACTCTTATGGAAAAATTGTGCCATCTCGAAAAAACCCTCAATAACCAGGCCGGGTGCTGCAACTATAGGTCGACGCGTCCCTTATCTCCGTTTCGGAACAAAGGCGAACAGCATTTGACTGTAAAATAATGTCGGACTATCGAAAAACTGCACTAATTCTACTAAAACTTTCAATTTCCGCAAATTAGGTCAACGACCAATTTACGACTTGCGGGAATATGTACGCAATGCGTGCGTTTATTAGGAGAACTACTTTCGATGATAATGGATTTCTGGTTCCTAATTATTGCCGGCGATCAGGGCGGCACCGATGGCTGCCGCGTTCTCGCCGAGTTCACCCGAACGGATGATCGTTTTGTCGAAAGCCCTCGAAAACGCTAGTTCACGGGCCCTCGCCGAGATCGCATCGATCACGATGTCGCCCGCCTTGGTTATCTCTCCGCCGATGACGATGCACTCTACGTTCAGCAGGTTGATAACGTTGGCGATCGCCGTCCCGACATAGCTGCCGGTCCGTTCCAGCATAAGGCGTGCGAATTCGTCGCCCTCGTCCGCGGCCGCGACTATCTCGGCAATGCCGATCTTTTCCTCGGGCAGCTTTCCGAGCGATGATGTGCTGTCCCTGTTGAATCGTTCGCGTGTACGCCGGACGATGTTCGCCGTCGAGGCCATATCCTGAAGGCGAAGGCCCTCGGGGTCGATCGCGACATATCCGAATTCGCCGGCATAGCCTGCTGCTCCGTGCCAAAGCTTCCCGTCCAGAATGAACGCTCCGCCGACGCCGTCGCCGATCGTCGCATAGAACAGGCTCGAACTGCCGCGTCCGGCGCCGAGGATGAACTCTGCATACGCGGCGGCATTGGCGTCGTTCTCGATCACGGCATCCATTCCCGTTGCGGCACGTACCGCTTCTTTTATATTCAGTGAGGTATGTTCGGGAATGTTGGCCGAAAACTCGATATGCCCGGACGTCCGGTCGATCAGTCCGGGCACGGCAATACCGACCGGCCCGCTCGAACCTAACCGTTCCTTGGCTTCTGCAACAAAATTCGCGATCCTCGCAGGCGGGTCTTCACCTGTAAACCTTTCGGCCTTGAATTGTGAATTCACAGCGCCGCCCCGGGCTACGCTTAGTGCGATTATTGAAGCGGACGACAGTTCGATACCGAGCAGGTCACCGCCGCCCTCACCGTTATTGCTCATATGGTCTTTCTTCGGACGTCGAGATTGTATTCAAGTGTAAATGCTAAGTCAATCAATAGTTTACCACCTGATTTTCGTGGCGTCGCGATCGCGTGCCCAGTGCCCTCTCAGCCGCACTCAAAACGTCGCTCACCGGAATGTCTGAGATACAGGGCTTCGGCTCGCCGGGCGGGATCTCAGTGAACTTGCAATGCCAGTCACACCCGAAACACGGCATTTCGTGCGTCACAGAGACCTGTGGGGCGTGCTCTGCCATTGTTTCTGCCGGATAGGGGAAGAATCGCCCAACATGATTTCCCGGCGTGACTATCACCGTTGGACAACCGCGCGCCACCGCGATATGGCCGGCACCCGTATCGTTCGAGATCAATAACTCTGCCCCCTCGATCACGCGGCACATCTGTGTCAACGATATCCGGCCGGTCAGGTCGAGATAGCCGGGTCCGAATGATCTGCCGAATTCCTCCGCAAGCGCCTTATCGCCAGGACCGCCGCAGATCACCGCCTGAAGCCCCGATCTTTCGGCGATTGCCTTGGCCGCCTCGGCAAACCGTTCGATCGGCCACATTTTGTCGCCCTGCTGCGCTCCGGGAAAGATAACGAAGTGGCCATTTTCGGCCAATTCCGGAACGGCATCGGCCTCACCCGGCTCCGCTTTCCGAAGATGTGGATCGAAACTGCGCCTCGCGTCAAGCGTCTCGAGAAAACGAAAATTCGAAATAAGTTCGTGCTCTTGCCGCTCCGGACCCGGAGAAAGGCGCGAATACCAGGAGTTCGATATTCGCTCCTGAAGCTCCGACATACGGTTTGCCTTTCCGGCGCTCCCGATGCGCTCGGCGGCGCCCGATACCCGCACGACCGAGTCCATAAGGATGAACTCACGCGTGAGACGCGGATTCACGACCTCGTCGACGGCTTCTCGCCGGATCGACCTGAACACCCGGAATCGGTAGATGGGATCGGTGATCGCCCGCGGCGGATCCAGATAGATCGCCTTGTCAAATAGCACTTCGTTCCGCGCCAGGTCTTCCCACAATTCGCTCCCGATCAGTATTCGCTCGTACGACTCCCGCGGATAGATCTTGTCGAGGGCGTCGAAGGTGTGCGACCAGATCACATAGTCGCCGATCCCGTCGAGGCGTACGAAAGCTACGCGGCGTTTAGCCGCCCGCCCGCTGCTTCCGACCGGGAGGTATCGGGCGGCAAGATCGATCGGGTTCAGGCAGCACAGCCAATACAGAAACCTGACGCGATAGGAACGTGTGATCAGCCTTTTGAGAACCTTCAGCATATTCCGGAACGGTCCATCTGGCTCCAGATTACCGCACCGCGATCGGTTGCCGAAATCGCGATCTATTGCCTCGCGGACACGGCGTCGACAGAAGCCAACTTGTTGACGTGGAACACTATGAAAGTTACTCTCTTGTTATCCTCAGGAATTCTACCTCCGGGCTTTATGGACCAGCTTTCACAGATCATCGAGCAATACGGCATCTACGCCGTTTTCGCCCTATGTACCGTCGAAGGCGACATAACGCTGCTCATCTCGGGGGCGATGGCCCACAGCAATTTCTTTGGCCGTTACAGTTTTCTTAAGGTCTTTCTCGCAGGAACACTCGGCGGAATGGTCGGCGACAGCGTCGGGTATGCGGTCGGCCGCCTATTTCACGAGAATGCGAAAGACTACCGCTTTTATCAAATGGCCCAGCCGCGGATCGAGAAACTTATCGACAAGTTCGGCGGATTTGCGATCGTCATTTCGAAGTATATCTACGGCATTCGGGCAGCCATGTGCGTCTTTTACGGCATCGGCAAGATGCCCTTTCACAGGTTCATCCTTCTCGATGCGCTCAGCTGCGCGATCTGGGTCCTGATCCTCTCGGGAACCGGCTACTTCTTCAGCGGCGCCATCACATCTATCATCGGCGACTTTCAGCAGATCGGCATTGCACTTTTCTTTGTGATCCTATTTGCCGTGATCGTTATCTTCTCCGTGGAACGATTCTGGCTCTCGGAAAAGGTCGAGGAGGCCGATCCCGAGACCATCCGCAAGATCGAGGAAAAACTCCACGCGGTCGAGGAGGTCGCCCAGGAAAAACTTCACGACCTCGGCGAACGCCTTCACCTTACGCGCGATGCTCACAAGGACGTGGCGAAGGATGAGGATGAGACCCCTAAAGCGAAACCCGAAAGGTCAGCCGCCGCCAAAAAATGATCCCCGTGAACTGCTAAATGGAGTTCATAAAGTTGCCCACAGACTCGCAAATCCACATATTCATACGTTAGTATTACGTTAAATTCTGCTGCGATCATTTTACCGATTCTCGAGGACAACAATTAAGTGATAATCGAAACTTCTGCCCCGACAAGGGTCGATCTTGCGGGCGGGACTATAGACATTCCGCCGCTATTTCTCTTTCACGAAGGTGCTTTGACCGTCAACTTTGCGAT
>JAJNPX010000526.1 GCA_021155145.1 Acidisarcina sp.
CACCCACGCTGTTTGGTTCAACGAACGACTACTAACATCGCCGGAGCAGGCTGTCGCCGAGTGCCTCTTTGTGATCGATCGCCGACTAAAGGATCTTCCATCGTCCGGGCGTCAGATCGAAAAAATGGGGCTGGAGGCCGAATCCGGATCGCGTATGTCGGAACTTATCGGAGAATGTCCTGAGTGTCGCGGACAACTGGAACACGCTTCGGGTTGTGATTTTTGCCGCGACTGCGGCTACTCCAAATGCAAATGAGTATCTCACTGAAAGGGCGCCGCCGGCACCATCTCGATCACGCGCCTGGAGCGTAATCGTGGATCCAATTGTATGGCTCTGGAGAATTGCTCTTCGGCGAGGGCATTCATGCCCAGGTTTTGCAGCCGCACCGCCGTCATCCAATAAAACAGCGCATCAGGGGGAGTGTTTTGTCGAGCCAGTTTTAGATACGCGGTTGCGTCATCGGTTCGGCCAAAGAAACTTGCCGCTCCAGCGAGTAAATAGTTGGCCAACGGCGACCGCGGATCGCGTCCGGCGGCCTCCTGCCAGGTAACAAAGGCCTCGTCCCGCTTTCCCGATCGCCAAAATGACTCGCCCGATTCCTCGATCGCTGCCGTAAGGTCGGAGCGCGTTGCGATCGCTGCATCCAGGGCTTCGAGAGCTTCCTCGGGTCGTCCAAGCCGGTTCAATATCGCGCCCCTATAGTAGAGGCTTATCGCTCTATTTTGCCCTTCTTGCCGATCCGCGGCCCGAGCCAGCAGATCGAGCGCTTCACCTGCATTTCCGGAAAGATACTCGAGCCAAGCCCGCTTCTGAAGCGAATATACGTTCGTAAAGAGCCCAATATTCTCGGCCGTTTCAAGATAGTAGCGTCCTTCGGCAACGGTGGTCAGTTCGGCTTTTGAAAGCCACGTCTGCGGTTTTCCGTTGGCAAGGGCTAGCTCATCAGGCAGCGCCAACGCTTCGAAACTTCGCGATCCCGCCGCGTCAAAGTATCGGACGGCCCCGCTGTGAACCACCACTCCGATCCAGATCAATGCGAACGCGCCGAACAACCAGCCGGCCGTGCTCACGTTGTTTTCAGAGCGTAGATTCCATCGGTAAAACGCTAGGTCGCCCTCCGAGGTCAACCTAACGAGGCGAAGTGCCAGGAAGGTCGTGATCGAGGCGATACCCAACGCCATCAACATCGGAACTATCTGATATACATTCCAGACTGCCATGAAACTCACAAAGAAAACGAAGACTCCAAAGATCTCCTCACTCCATGACAGCGGATAGTTAGTGTTCGTTGTTTTCATGACCACGGCGGATGGCCGCCCAAAGCCGAAATAGAGTGCGTCGTTCGGGCATACGCTCACGCAGTCCATACATTTCATGCACCCGGGATCGACGACCATGCCGTGGTCTCGAACCTCGGCATGCACCGTCACGTTCGACGTGCAGACGGCAGTGCAATGACCGCACCCGTTACATGCATCCGTCACTCTAATTCGTCCCGGAGCGACCTTGTCCGCCAGAGCGAAAAAACCGCCGTACGGGCAGGCATAGGTACAAAATCCTTTCGAGCCAAGGAAATATACCGTCACGAATCCGCAAATAAATAGAAACGGTATCGCGATCCAGACGGGCGGAAATGTTGCCCAAAAATCGGTGGTGATCAGATGATTACTGAATGCCGGAAACAAGGGCTCTCCTTGCGGCCTACTGATCAGCCGGCTCACCGTGGGCCAAACGAACATGTAGAGGGCAACGACAAGCGGGATATAAATTAGAAGCCTGGACCGGAACGGTCTTGGCCTTAGGCCGACCTTTTTCAGCATCCAGGCGCATAGATCCTGCAGTGCCAATACATGACAACCCCATCCGCAAACAAACCTGCCAAAGATCAGGGTTGCCGCGATCGCCAGGATAAAGAAGATAAAGCCTGCATTGATCGCTCCGTTCTGCAGTGTGTACATTGCCTCAGAGGGCTCGATCGGTGAGATAGTCTCGCCTGCGATCTTCCAATGAACGATGTGAGCGATCATCAGAACATTCAGGCAAATGAGTGCGGCAGCCCGCCAGAGGCTTGTACGGGACGGTGCTATCGTAAGGTGCGAGCTCGCCGTATCGCCCAAAACCGGGAGCTTCACCGATCGCCTTTTCTTGTTGTTCGGGGCATTGCAGCCCTCCTTGGTCGCCGGCATCTGTCTCTTGCCTGATTATATAGGACTTGATTAATCCCCTATAAAGAGTGTAAAAGGAAAGTGATAGTTTCCGTATCTTTACATCCAGATTTCCCTCTTTTTCGATAAGGTTTAGGGGTTACACCAATAAGTTCCATTATGCTCAGATCGATCGTACTTGCCCTCCTTCCTGTCGTCGTGCTCTTCGGAAGCGGAGCCGATCACCTATTCACGAAACAAGCCGTGCCTGAACCTGCGGCCTATTCTGGCACGATCGAAAAACTGATCGTCGAAAAAGGCAGCCTTGACGTCGAGCTATTTCTGAACCGATTGAATGGCTTTTCGGGTGAAGACGGGGGCAAAATAGCCCTTCAATTTGACGCCCAGAAGGACTCTTTTTTCACGGCAATGGTATATAACGACGAACTTCGCGGCGTTCTGCCCAGCGGGATGCCGCTTGTTTCGCGCGGGTCGGCAACACTCCCTGGAAGACTGGGTACATCGGTTCAGCAGTTGGTACTCGAATCTTCGCCCATCGGCAACCAATTCGAATTGGTGATCCGCGATGCAAAGACAGGATTTCCATTCTTCAATATCGAGGGGCCCGAGTACGGCTATCAGCCAGTTGGGCAGAAACTTTCGATTCAGACCGGCAGGCTTAGGCTTAGCGACGACTACGCCGAAGATCTCGGCCGGAAAGCGGACGCGGGTATGTGGGTCGGCAATATCTCGGCGGACCTTTCGATGCGTGCGATCGAGGTAACTAAGGTCAAGGACGGTGAGGTGGTTTCTGACAGCCTTCCCGCTGACCCGAATGCGGGCACAACACCGGGACCAGATGTGGTGGTGGGG